>CAZHJO010000116.1:0-7752 GCA_964532755.1 uncultured Maribacter sp.
CCTACGGCCTGTGCCAGATCATCGACCCCAAATTGGTCATTGTTCAGATTGGCCTCGATTTCAAAGCTAAGTTTATCGACCAGGGTACCCTCTGCTGGTTTTTCTTGAAAATCTTTGTGTGAATTACGGTCTATACTCATTTACCTAACAAACTTCTTTTAGGGGCTGCAGTACAAGTTAAACAAATTAAAAACAGTTGACGAATAAAGCGTTTTGTGAAATGCGCCTTCGAGGGACTAAAACAGATGAAATTTTCTACTTGAATGGGAAATGCAAAGCCAAAACAATTCTGGGTTGATTCACTGGAGGATTTTCAAAATTAAAACGGATTGCAAGGTCGACTCAACAACTCCCCCACTGATCCCATCGCTTAGCACCCAACACCCAGAAATTTGGCGTTTGGCTTTTAACTCTTAACACTTGCAATTGACACTCATACTTGACACTTACGCTTGAACTTGTACTTGAACTTGAATCCTAAAAATGACTTTTGTCAGTTTTTCTTACCTATTTTAACAATACCTTGGGGTGCCTCTTTTCTTGATGATGGCCATACCTTACTATGGTGGTATATAATTGATATATGATCATTAATCATATCCCTATGTTATGGGCAAGCAGCAAAAAACAAATTGCAAATTGAATAGATTAATCCCAAACAAAAACTAATTATTAAAAGTATGAAAGTTGACCCAATTATAGCCGTAAAGAATGTTGAAGAAAGGAATTCCCATTGAGAGACCCTGATGGCTACTATATAACAATAGCCGAATTTCACAAATAGGAAGGATAGAATAAAAAAGCCAGCCCATAACAATGAATATGAAAAATTCCATAGCTCAGTTACCTCCAAGCAAAGCGGCAATGGTTGTTGGGATTGCGTTTATAAGCTCAGTTTTTATAGTTACCTTGGTTGATGATTTTCTTTTGGCCAATTTCGTAGTCCCCGGTGATACAGAAGCCTTGGCAAGGGATATTGAGGCTAATGGAAGACTATTTGGTTTTGCTGTTGTTGGTTATCTACTCGTACTTGTCCTTGATGCTTTTATAGCTCTCGCACTTTATGCAGTGCTTAAACCAGCCAATAAGAATCTTGCCTTGCTTACGGCAGTTCTTAGGCTGCTATACGCATTCACTTTAATAATCGGATTGTTTTGTCTGGCAATTCAGACTATCGATGTTTACGGCTATGCTTCCCTAAAACTTATTGGCTACGTATTTTTTGCCTTACATATCTTTGTACTCGGTTATTCGGTTATCAAGTCGGGCTATATTCCAAAAAGCCTTGGTATTTTGTTGGTGGTTGCATCCTTAACCTATATCGTATTCTTTGTAGATCTTCAGCTTCCTGAAATACTTGGGTTACTGATAATGGTAACAATGCTTATGGCAGAACTTTTGTTAAGCATTTGGCTTCTAGTTAAAAGAAAAAAACTCCCTGAAAATTAACACTTGTATGAAAGCTTTAAAATTAACGAGACGGAAAAAAATTGTACTACTGGTTCTTACCCTATTGGCCCTATTGGTATACACCGCTTGGCCAAAAGTTCCTGAACCGCCGGAGTCGGTCAATACTATTACCGAACTCGACGCTTATCTAGAAAAGCTTGTAAATTCGGGCACTCCACAGGGTCTTTCAATGGTTATTGTAAAAAATGACAGCATTGTTTACAGTAAGGGATTTGGCTGGGCAGATGCTCCACGAAAAATACGAGCTACACCACAGTCTGTATACCATTGGTGGTCGATCACAAAAATTCCTACTGCCATTGCCATTCTTCAACTTCAGGAGCAGGGGAAACTTGGGTTGGATGACGCTGTTTCGGACTACCTTCCGTTCTTTAAGGTGAAATATCCATCAGCTGAAAGCAGTGCCATAACCATAAGGCAGTTGCTTACCCATAGCTCGGGACTGCCTGATGCCAGCCCTATAAGCTTTACGAAATGGGTACATCATGATGGGGATCCACATTTAGATCAGACGGCATTTACAGCAAAGGTGTTTCCAGACTATGCAAGCTTGGAATTTGAACCTGGCCAAGATACGGCCTATACCAATATTGGGTATATGCTGCTGGGGACCATTATTGAGAAAGTAATCGGACAAAGCTATAGGGATTACATCAGGCACAACATCCTTGAACCATTGGGGATGAAGCAAACGGACTTTATCTACACCAGCGAAATGGAATCGTATGAGGCAGCCGGTTCACATCCCGCTTTTGATCTCATGTCTCCCTTATTGTATACCATGATGGGTTCTTCTATACGGGAAACATCGAAAAAGCATATTTGGTTAAAACGTGTGTATACCGATCAGGAGCCTTCCTCGGCATTATTGGGATCTGCAATGGATGCGGCACGCCTGGTCAGGACGTATTTGAATAAGGGTATCTTGGATGGGCAGCGCATACTTTCAGAAAAATCAATTGGGTTTATGACCAATGATAGCCATGTTGCAGAAGCGAATGACGATGGTTCCTATTTCTTTAGGCAGGGGATCGGTTGGCAGGTTTTTAAGGAAAAAAGCGGATACAAACTCGAGCATGCAGGGGGCGGTCCCGGCTTTTATACCCTAATGCAGATTTATCCTGATGATGACTTAGGGCTGATCCTGTTCTGTAACGATATGACCCTGCTACAACACGGCTGGAAAGTAGCGCGTTTGGGGGCTGATTTGGATTGGTAGTTCAAGGATGTAGAGGTTGCTTAAGTAGTAAATGATCGTGACCTCATTGGTGCAAAAAAGAGCCTAACAAATAGCTAAAATTTTAAAAGAATGATTTTTGGATGTAATCCCCATGATTTTTAATAGTTTAAAAAAGGGGTTTAAATTGAGGGAGAAATGCTGTTCTAAAAACATTTTAATCATTAATTTTAACATGTATTTACCTATAAGCATTTTTGACTTTTTCAGATGTCTGAAAACATTAATCAAAATCCAGAACAAATAGCACGTGACAAAATTGACTAAATGCTTCGTGAAGCAGGATGGTTAGTTCAGTCAAAAGAAGGGGTAGACTTATCATCTGGTATTGGTGTTGCATTACGAGAAACGAATACAGAATCTGGTTCTGCGGATTACATACTCTTCTTAAATTCAAAAGCAGTTGGCGTTATAGAAGCAAAGGCGGCGATGCCCTTTGGACGGAGGAGCGCATGGACAAGGTGATCCAAGCCTCAGTGGCCAACGATATCGCCATAGAGATCAATGCGCGTTATCAAATCCCTTCGGCGACTTTTATAAAAAGGGCCAAAGCGGCCGGGGTAAAATTCAGTATGGGCACCAATAATACCGGTAAAGAGCTGGGCACCTTGGATTATGCCATCCAGATGATCACCGAATGCGACCTCGAACCTGATGACTTTTTTACAGTGGCAAAAAAGTGAACAAGAATTGGGCGATTTTAAAAAGTCACAGTTATTCGTCATTACGAACACAGTGAAGTAATCTCCTGGCTGATTACCCACAATAAATAAGATTGCCCAACTACCTCGGACACGGCAGTCGAAAGGTCATTAAGAACTCAGTGTTCCAATCGGGTTTCGACTTTAGCCCGTTCTAAGTAAAGTAGAAGGGCTCTACCTGACATTTGTCAGTTTTACTTTCAGATTTAAGCAATACCTTGCTATTCCCCGTTTCGTGATGACGGCCCTACCAGCCTATGGTGTATGATTGAACTATGGTTCTTCGTCATATTCCTAGGTTTTGCATAGCTTCAAAGCAAGCAAATCGCTTTGTCAGCCATAGGTCCAAAGAATCCAACGGAGTGAAATCGTGACAGCACATGTTAAAAGAATTGGAAAAACCCATCGATACCCTTCAAGATGAATCAATTACAATCAGGCAGGCAAGGCCAGATTTAGAGGAAGGTCTTGTATTTGCTAAATTTTTTGATGAAGCTTCCGAAGGCTTTTTTAGCTCAATGCTTGGAAAAAAAACATTTGAGATTATTGCAAATGCCTTTGTTAAGCCGAACAATCCTTATTCATTTGAGCATGCAAGTATGATCGAATATAAAAGCAACGTTGTTGGAACGGTATCGGGTTATGCAAGTGCAGAAAAAGAAGGATTCAATAATAATATTCTTTCTCAATTTCCCAATGGGGCAAAATTCAGAATCATGATTTTTTCGTTGATCGGAAGGCTACTTTCGCGTATTCTTGGGCCCCGTGGGAAGGAAGATTATTATATTCAGACCATCGCTATCCGTAGTAAAATACGTGGAAAAGGACTTGGACAAAAGCTGTTGAAACATTGTGAAGCACTAGCTATTGAAAAAGGAGCTAAAACATTGTCGTTAGATGTTTCGAGCAAGAATGAAATAGCAATAAACAGCTATAAGAAATTTGGAATGGAAATAGCTTCCTACTGGCCAAAATTCCTGAAATTACCTTCAGTATTCACGAGAATGGTCAAAAAACTTCAGTGGGTAGGAAGATGGTCCGCAACAGAAAATAGTGACAAATCAGAAGTATAGCAGATGCTCTAAAATATATTAAGGATGAAAAAATCACTAATTATCATAGTCGTCTCACTATTATGCTGTGCTTGTGGGCAGGAAAGCAATATTGGAAAATTCACAAAAGCAAAATTTCCGTTTGAATTGCCAGAGGGATTGGTAGAGGGTGAACATGTAAATTTTGGGTACGTAACGGTTCCTGAACTACATAATAAGAAGCATGGTAAAACCATGGAAATCGCCGTGGCAATATTTGAATGTTTGAACAAGGACGAAGAGCAGGAGCCTTTGATCTTGATGAGCGGAGGTCCGGGAGAGTCGAATATCGGGAGTTTCACAAATCCATTGAGCGGTGAATTAGGGAAATTATTGCTCAATAAACGGGATGTGGTCCTTATTGATGTAAGGGGGACCTATTATTCAAAACCAAATCTTCATTGTCCTGAAATTTTTGAAAGCGAGAGCGAACTGCACAAAGTAAACATGACCACAGAGGAAACACTTGATTTCATGCTAAAGGCGGTCAAAAAAGCATATGATAGATTTGTTCAGGCAGGAATTAACTTATCCGCATTTAACAATAGTGAAATAGCTGACGATATTGATATGGTAATGAAAGCCTTAAAATATGAGAAATACAACGTTTTTGGTTTTTCAGCAGGCACTTTAACCGTTCAGTATTTGCTGAAGAATTATTCTGAAAGTTTGAATTCGGCAGTAATAACGGCCATTGTAGATATGAAGGAAAATTTAGCTGCAGGAAGTTCAAACACCATTGTGACTATGGAAAAAATCTTTGATGTATGCAAGACTGATGAACAATATAAAGATGCATATCCTGATTTGGAAAACCGTTTTCTTAGTATGTTGGACACGCTAAACAAAAATCCTGTAAAAATCAAGATTGAGGGTAAGGGTGATACGATCGATTATCATGTGACCGGCGATAGAATTTCAAGGTGGCTGACATTTGGAATGTACTGGAACGGACAATTACCCGCCACGGTCAATAAATTGATAAACGGTGATTTTTCTGAGGTACAAGCTACATTATTCGTTGCAACACCCCAGCCTACCTTCTGTCATGGAATTGGTTTTTCTATTATGGCCAGTGAATTTATACATAGTTTTTCACAGGATTTTCCGTACAACAAGGATTACGAAATATTTTATGACGGACTTAAAACCGCCTGGCATAGTCCCCAGTTCAATCTGAAAATGAGTGAAATTTGGAACATACCGGCAATAGCATATGATGACAAACCCATTGTCAGTGATGTGCCCACTTTGATGCTTTGTGGTGAATATGACCATGTTTGCCCGCCCAGATATGCAAAGCAACTGGCCAAAGGGTTGAAAAACTCACATGTTTATCTGTTTGAAGGTATGGCACATACCGAAGTTGCATTGTCCCCCTGTATGCCGCTAATGCTGAATCAGTTTATTGCCGATCCTTCCAAGGCACCAAGTGACGATTGCTTAAAATCACTTAATAAAAAATTCAATTTACCGTAAAAGACCAGTGAACAAGAATTAGAATTTCTGATAAAGTCAAGATAAATCGTCATTACGAACCTTTCGACTGTCGCTCTAGACAGGCTAAAGTCAAGTAATCTCCTGGCTGACTACCTATAATTTTGAGATTGCTTCGTACCTAGCAATGACGTTGACTGGACTTTTTCAACCAGCCCATCCCAACATTGGGCAATATTCAGATACCTACCTAGTACAACCTTGATGAATCAACTATTGGCCACGTCTGTTAAAACCAAAAATATGTGGGGCAAATGTTGCATCGAGTCCCATACCTAGAGCGGCCTGTTTTAATTCTTCGGGCACATTTCCACAAAAAAGGAAGGGGCCAGGGACTGCTACTTGAAGTAGTGTTGGGAAATGCCCGGCGGCAGTTGTACCCAAATGTTGGCCCAAGGCAGCACCATCTTTAAATAGATCATATACAATCAAGCTATTCGTGGTCTCATCGAAAAAGCAATCCACTTTTAGTGCATTTGGCTCTGTTTCCTGCATCTGTTTTTCAACTTCCCTATAAATAGCCTTAAGCTCTTCGGCTTTTCCGGGATTGGCTGTCCATTTGTAAACTACGGTAATTACCTGATTATCCATTTTGTGATTTTTTTTATGATTAATACTATCCAAAGATATGGCCTATTTACCACTATCAAGGGTGCATTATATGCCAATATAAGGGGTTGTTTGTGCCATACTATTGGTTTAACTTTGTCAAAAGCAGTTATATGAAGCACCTAAGCATACTTGTTCCGGTGGGAACGGCAATAGTAGATACCATTATTGGTTCACTCAACTTATTTCAAATGGCCAATAACCATCTGAAACAAAGGGGACCATTGAATGGGAATCTATTTACCATTGATCTGGTCGGGCTCAATAAAGAACCCCAGACCTATAATCACTTTTTTACGATCGCCCCCACCAAAACGATAGATGAAGTTGATAAGACGGATCTCATAATAGTGGCCGGTATTGTAGGTAACATTGATAAACAGATTGAAAATAATCGCTTGTTCGTCAATTGGATGAAAAAACAGCGGATAGTAAATGGTGCGGAAATCGCAAGTTTGTGCAGAGGAGCTTTCCTCTTGGCCGAAACGGGATTACTGAATGGCAAATCATGTGCGACCCATTGGATAACCCATGACAAGTTCAGGCAGAAATACCCACAAGTAAATTTACTGCCAGACAAAATAATAAGTGAGGACAATGGTATATATTCAAGTGGTGGGGCCTACTCTTTTCTAAACATGTTGATCCACCTTATTGAGAAGTTTTATGGTAGGGATACTGCCATTTGGTGCTCGAAAGTTGCTGAGATCGAGTATGACCGCATTGATCAGAATCAGTTTGTTATTTTTAATGGTCAAAAAGAGCATCCTGATGAAGCCATTAAGGAAGTACAGGAATATGTTGAGCAACATTATGCAGATCAGCTCAGTGTTGAATCATTGGCCAATAGCGCTGCAATAAGTCTTAGGAACTTTGTAAGAAGATTTAAAAAGGCAACCAACAACACCCCGCTTGAATATATTCAAAGGGTACGTGTAGAAGCCGCGAAAAAGAACTTGGAATCTTCGACTTTGAACGTGCAGGAGGTAATGTACGAGTCAGGTTACAACGATGATAAATCATTTAGAAATATATTTAGGAAATACAGTGGCTTAACACCTCTGGAATATCGGAAGAAATACAATCGGGAAATGGCCCTTGGCTAATGCCTCTTTGGAAAAGCCTACATATGACATATCGTAACCTT
>CAZHJO010000117.1:0-7684 GCA_964532755.1 uncultured Maribacter sp.
ATTTCCAAATAAGGTTTACCTACAACCCTGTCGGCAAAGACCGTGGGCGGATTTATACTAGGCACTTCTTTCAATATGTTCTCTAATTCAAAGCCTACTTTTTCGATAACCTCCAATGTGGGTCCAAAAACTTTTATGCCCATTGGTGCCCGCATACCCGTTGCCAACATAATCAAACGTGTTTGAATAGGTTGAAGTTTTGGTGCAGAAGTAAGTCCTGGAAATTTCGAATGCTTAACAATTTCATTCCATATATCGTCGGGTTTTTTGATCTTCTCCCGCCATTGTCTAAAATTCTCTCCATCCTCATCTTCAGTAAGCTGTTCGACATCAATTTTCCTGAACTCATCTTCACCGTATTTATAGGTAGACCCGTCTTTTAAAATAAAGGCGTCATTATCGTTCACTTTGAAGCGCATACGGTGTCCATCCACATCCAAAATATATTCAGGTAAATAGTTTATGGTATTTTCGTACATAGAGGTAGGTGCTGGGTCCAATGCTGAATTTACACGTCCCCACTTGCCAACCGCAGATGCAATTTCCGGTATGGAGTTCAAATGCCTGTCTATAGTTCCAATGACCTCCATATTCTCTTCAATACCAGAATGAGGCATAGTAGTCGGCATCAATAGGAAAGAGCCTTCGTTCAAAGCGGGCATAAATTCCTTTCCAATTCCAGGAAAGGTATTTTCGATATTTGCCCATGCTTTGGTGTCTTTAACAAAATTGGGCATAAACCCGAATACTTTTCCAAACCCAAGCCATATGGTTGCACCAAAGAATAGAGCGACAATGGGCAATGTCAAAAACTTCCATTTGTTGTTCAAACACCAAATCAAAAGTTTTGGATAGTAGTGAACTATGGTAAGCAATACCCCAAGAATTGCACCAACGGTAAAAATCACAAAAATAAAGTTGGTAAAGGTGGAATTAGCCACACCCAAAGGCATCCATTCGATGGTCAAAAAGTAAACCACCACGAAAATCGTAATACCTATATTGATGTAGTTGGCTATCTTCTCGGAATAAGGAAGTCTGATTTTTCCGTCAAATAGTTCTCGATCGGGAATTTTGGTCAATAAGTTGTTTACACCATAGGCTATGAGCGCTAAGGCAATTATACTACCGTATGTGATTAAAAAGACAAATCCTAAACTGATAAGAATACTATTGAATATCCTACTTACCCTTTTTTTGTCTAAGCGTATTGAAAATAATACCTGTGCAATTGCCGGTATGAACATGATACCTATGATCAGAGAGGAAACCAAAGCGAAGGTTTTGGTCCATGCTAATGGCCTGAATAATTTACCTTCGGCCGCTTGCATGGCAAATACCGGCAAAAAGCTTACAATGGTCGTTGCCAATGCGGTCATGATAGCGGTGCCCACTTCAACCGTCGCCACATATATGACATTAACCAGCTGCTTACCTCGAATTCCTTTATTCTCGGGCATTTCCAAATGCCTGATAATATTTTCGGTAAAAACAATACCGACATCAACCATGACCCCTATCGCGATGGCAATTCCGGAAAGTGCCACGATATTGGCATCAATGCTAAAATATCGCATTAAAATAAAGGTCATCAAAACACCTACTGGTAGAAGCATGGATATCAATACAGACGCCCTAAGATTCAGCACCAGCACAATTACGACCAAAATGCTTATTAATATCTCATGTGAAAGTGCCAACTCCAAAGTTCCCAGCGTTTCTTGGATAAGACCAGAACGGTCATAAAATGGAACTATGGTTATTTTTGAAACGGTCCCGTCGGCCAAGGTTTTAGATGGTAGCCCGGGGGCGACTTCTTCGATTTTATCTTTAAGGTTGTGGATTACTTCTTGAGGATTTGCACCATATCTGGCCACGACGACTCCTCCCACAGCCTCGACACCGCTTTTATCAAGACCGCCTCTACGCCCTGCAGGTCCGAATTGTACTTTGGCAACGTCTTTTATCCGTATGGGAACGTTATCCCTAACGGTTACAACGCTTTCTTCGAGATCGGACAAGTTTTTAAGGTACCCCAAGCCCCTGACCAAATACTCTGCCCTATTGAACTCCAATGTTCTTGCACCAATATCAAGGTTGCTATTTTTTACGGCATTCATTATCATCCCTACATCAACATTGTTCGCCTTCATGGCGTCGGGATCAATCTCTACTTGGTACTCCTTTAAAAAGCCACCAATGGACGCAACTTCGGAAACACCACTGGCCGCAGTCAGATAATATCGTACATAAAAATCCTGGATGGTCCTCAGCTCTTGGGGGTCCCAACCTCCGGTCGGTTTTCCGGTTTTTGGATCTCTTCCTTCAAGAGTATACCAATAAACTTGACCTAATGCAGTGGCGTCAGGACCTAGTGCAGGTGTAACTTCGTTTGGAACAGTGCCAGGTGGTAAAGAATTTAACTTTTCAAGAATTCGTGTACGGCTCCAGTAAAAATCTACCTCGTCATTGAAGATGATGTAGATACTGGATAATCCGAAAATGGAATTACTTCGAATGGTCTTTACACCCGGAATACCTAAAAGAGCAGTGGTCAATGGGTAGGTGATCTGATCTTCGATATCCTGGGGTGACTGCCCCATCCACTCGGTAAATACGATTTGTTGGTTTTCACCTATATCGGGAATGGCATCCACGGGTACTGGACTTCGGTCCATCCATGATATCTCCCAGTTAAAAGGGGCGGTTATAATTCCTCCTGCGATAAATGCAAAGAGTAACATGAATGTTATTAACTTATTTTCAAGAAAATAACGTATTGTTTTATTCAGCATGGAAATGATTATTAAGTAATTAGAAATATGAGTTGAAAAAAATCAACAAAAAACTAGTTGCCCAAAACAATTACTTGTAGGGCTGGATAATTCTATTACTTAAAAATCAAATGAGGAAAACCTGATCGAGTGTCTGCACATCTCGAATAAGGGGAGGGGGTGAATAGTTTTTGAAAGGAATGATTTTTGAATCGGATCCTTCGAATAGATTTATATAGGAATAAATAAAAGAAGCAACAAAGACTTGTTGTTCGAGATTGAAATTTTCTAATGTATTCTTTAAGTTATCTTGACCTTCAATTGCCAAAACTTCGTTATTACAGCAATCTTTTTTCTGAACATTATTTTCTTCCGAAGTATGTTTATGTTGCTCATCCATACCACAGGATTCTACTTCGCCAAACCAAGACGTGTCAACTAAAAAATCCCCACAGTAGTGACTTTCAATCGTTAATGAAAACGTTGAAACGAACACTAAAAGTGCCATGAGTAAAGACGATATTTTATGAAAACGACTCTTCATTCGCAACACAAAACTACAAAAATTTTAATACAAGATTTTCCTTTAACATAATTTTAGGGACAAAAGAAATGGCAAATAATCGAATTTTGTTCCTGGATTAGCTTATTGATTAAAACTTCTTCTACAGGATTTTTAATCTCTTTTTAAGGGGTTTTCAAGCTCTAGACCAGCTGATTCGTGAACCTGCATTTTCAATAATATTATAGGTTTTGTGCGAGTCGATTATCTGACAATAATTTCTTCGAAGTAGCCTTCATATAAGGCGTTCCATTCAAGCTTATTACAATTAATAATCTAATTTGAACCGTGGCTCTATTTTGATTTATAAAGCCTCAACAGAGTTTTTTATATCGGTAAGGTTATAGCTATAGATTCCTTCTTTAAAACTATTCCCTGTATCATACCTCAGGACATGGTGCAAAATTCAAAGAAATAATCCTCAAATGTATCTCGGGAAAATAGATATCCAATGAATAGGAGGAATAGGCCGATTGTCGTAGATATTTTAGAAGCCAAACGGTTTATAATCTTCAAAGGGCTCCTTTTAAGCTAAACGATTTATGTCAAAGGTTAAATTAACTCAGATTTGATATATATCAGTGGAAAAAAAGCGATGATTATTATTTAGAATATTTCTAAATAATTTTGGTTGTCTTGAAAGTATTTTTACGTTTGTACTTTATTTTTATTAAATCTAAATAAATATAATATGGAAAAATTCTTTTTTGCGCTCACTTTTTTTCTTTCCTTTTACAATGTCCTATTGTCGCAAGAGCCCCCCTCCAAGAAAGATTCCACAACTATTAAAACTGAGAGATTAAAGGAAGTGATTGTCAACGGAAGTACAATACTTGGAAGTAAATTCGAAGCAAGAAACAGAACAGGTTCAGCGATTTACATATCGGATAAAGAGCTTCTAAAATTTAATTACAATGATATCAATAGAACACTTAAAAGTGTTCCTGGTGTTAACATTTATGAAGAAGACGGGTTTGGTCTTAGGCCAAATATCAGTTTACGGGGCACGTCTCCTGAACGGAGTGCGAAAATTAACCTTATGGAGGACGGAGTTCTTATTGCCCCAGCGCCCTACAGTGCCCCAGCGGCCTATTATTTTCCTACCATTGGTCGAATGCAAGCTGTGGAAATATTAAAAGGAAGTAGCCAAGTTCAGTATGGGCCTAATACAACAGGTGGGGCTATCAACATGATTTCCATTCAAATCCCTGACCAACTTTTGGGAAAGGTCGTATTATCCGCTGGTAATTTTAGTACTAGAAATACACAGGTTACTGTTGGCGATAACTCTGGGAATTTTGGGTTCGTAAGTGAATATTACAACTATAATTCGGACGGTTTTAAAAATATCGACGGAGGAGGTAATACTGGTTTTGATAAATCGGATTATTTGGCAAAGTTCCGTATCGGTTCTAATAAAGCTGCCAGATTTTATCAATCCCTTCAATTTAAAATACAGTATTCCCAAGAAGAGGCGAATGAAACTTATTTGGGGCTTACAGATGTGGACTTCGAACAAAATCCATATCGCAGATACAGAGCTTCGTCAAAAGATGTGATGGATTCGGAACACCAGCAGTATCAATTAATCCATTTCTTGGAACTTTCCTCGGCATTGAACATAATCACGACGGGATACATTAATAAATTCAAACGCAACTGGTATAAACTTGATGATGTTAACCTTGGAGAGCGCATCGGAATCAACAATGTGCTCTCAGATCCTGAGAGGTATGTCACTGAATTCAATTCATTATTGGGAAATATCGATACTTCTGAAGATGTATTTGGTATAAAGGCTAACAATAGATCATATTCCTCCAAGGGAATACAATCTGTAGCAAGGCTACACTGGGGCTCTGATTGGTCACAAAATTTAGAACTGGGAATTAGATACCACCAAGATGATGAGGATAGGTTCCAATGGGTAGATAGGTACGCTTTTCAAAATAGCGAACTTATACGTACAACAGTCGGTATTAAAGGTGCTGATGCCAATCGCATCAGTAATGCGAAATCCGTTGCCACTCATTTATTGTATAAATTGAATATTAACCTACTTACCGTTACCCCAGGTATGCGCTATGAGAATATAACTTTGGGCAGAACGGATTATGGAAGTAATGATGCCGCCAGGTCTGGCATTAACCTTTCCAAACGGGAAAACAAGGTGGATGTTTGGATTCCTGGAATGGGGGTAAATTATTCTTTTACCAACAACCTATCTGTTTTTGGCGGAGTGCACAAAGGGTTTTCTCCTCCCGGTAATACCGAGGGCCAAGATGCGGAAAGAAGTATAAATTATGAATTGGGTACCCGTTTTAATTATAAAGGTCTTCAGGGCGAGTTGGTGACATATTACAATGACTATCAAAACTTATTGGGCAGCGACCTCGCCGCCTCTGGCGGCACAGGTAGTCTTGACCAATTCAATGCGGGTGAGGTACGGGTTAGCGGGGTTGAAATACTATTGAATTACGACATCTTAAAGAACATCTCCGAAAAGTTTCGTTTTCCCCTGTCACTGTCCTACACTTTGACCGATACCGAGTTTCTGAGTTCCTTTGAAAGTGCTATCGATATTTTTGGAGAGGTCACAGCAGGGGATGAAATTCCTTATATCGCCAAGAACCAATTTAATTTGAACCTTGGACTGGAGCATGAGAAATTTGCCTTTGATATGGGTTTGCGCTATACCGACGCCTTTAGGACACAAGCGGGAACAGGTACGATACCGGCAAACCAAAAAGTAGATTCTAATTATATTATTGACCTGTCGGGTCGATATTTTTACAATAAGCACCTTATTTTTTCTACGAACATTATTAACTTATTGGATAAAACCTATGCTGTATCAAGGGTACCCGCAGGATTAAGACCCGGCCTTCCGTTTGGGATTAATTTCACAATCACCTATGGGTTTTGAGAGTAGAGAGAATACCCCAAGTCATTGATAGAATCAATGCTTAAACGTAAAAAGTAATCAAATATGAAATTTTCTTAATTATTAAATACTATATGCCCTATGCAATCAATCAAGAATCGTAAATTCCTTTCAATTAGTATCTTTCTTGTATCATTTTTTTTGCCAAACCCAGTAGTGGCACAACAAGAAATAGTAGCGAAGGCTATCGAGTTTTCTGGGACCACGAAATTGAAAAATGCAGAAGCCTCCTTTACTTTTCGCGACCACAGTTATAAATACAGAAGAAACAAAGGGCGATTTGAATACACAAGGATTGGCAATAAGATAGAAGGTACTGAAATACGGGATGTCTATACCAACGAAGGGCTCAATCGTTACGTGGATGATACCATGGTTACACTTAACGAGAAAAGAAAGAAGGCCTTCACCAATTCAGTCAATTCGGTAATTTATTTTGCATTTCTTCCCTTATGGCTCAAGGACCCTGCAGTGATTCTTGAAAATAAGGGAAAATCGAAAATCAAGGGCAAGGAGTACCATAAAATACGGGTCACTTTCCAGCAAGAGGGTGGCGGCGATGATTTTGAGGATGTATTTTTATATTGGTTCGATGTCCAGGATTACAGCATGGATTACCTTGCATATAAATATTTCACTGGCAAAGGCGGAATGCGATTCCGCGAAGCTTATAACCAACGTACGGTCAATGGGGTTATTCTACAGGACTATCGAAACCTGCAACCTAAAATCAAAGGAAGTATTGACTTTGAACATATTGACAAAGCCTTTGATGATGGTAAATTGGAAGAACTATCGATTATTGAATTAAAAAATGTAAAAATCTCAACACTACCCAAAACATAGATTTGATACTTCTAGCTGTTTTCCCTTTGTGTAAAATCAATTTCTCAGGAAAAAGGATTGATTCACTCAAAAACGCGCAGTATATTTCCGGTAAGCTCCGTCTTAAATATTTTTAGGGGATTACTCGTTATACTGTTTAGCGGTTTTCCTGTCTGGTCAAACCGTGCTCCGTGTGTAGAACAGTAATAGATCCCCCCATCATTCGTAACGAATCGAACTTCCTCAGTCTGTTGATGGCTGCATATTTGGCTGGCCGCTACATACTGCCCTTCCAAGTTCTTGGCCACGACCACAAATTCCTTCAAGATAAATTCTCCGTTGTTCCGTAATGGTTCCCCTTCCTGAGAGTCAAGGTCCACCGTAAAATCAATTCCGGTGGGGACCGGAAGGCCCGTTTCGGCACCATCTTTCGAACAACCGTTCAAACAAGGAAAAACTACGGAAAATGCCGCACTCGCACCCAAACTTCGTAAAAACTCTTTCCTTTCCATAACAAAAACGATTTTTTAAAAAAAACGTTTCAATTACGAAAATCGTATTTGGTACTTACCACTAATT
>CAZHJO010000118.1:0-7682 GCA_964532755.1 uncultured Maribacter sp.
ACTCGGCGTCCATTGATTTACCTGGTCTGATGCCAAGAAACTTCTTGAATCACCAGCTCCTCCGGTAATCTGTGCTTGCATTAAGTTGTAGATATCAAAACCGTGAGCACCGTTTAAGAAAATGTTCAGATCAAAATTTTTGTAAGTAATGGTATTATTGAAACCCCATGAGAATTTAGGTGTACCATTACCAATGGCGCTAAAAACAATCTCACCATCTGCATCCCTTAAATATTTGGCATCACCAGGTACCTTCCCAAAAGTCGCTGCCTCTGCCGCTTCTGCAGTTTTCCAGGTTCCTAAAAACGTTGCTCCATTAAATTGACCCAAAGGTTCCCCTAACTCAATGAGGTTAGCCCTTCTGGCTTGACCACCTGGCACTGTAACTAGACCTTCGATTTGTTCAAGACCGCCAAATAATTGGGTTACTTCATTTTGAACATAAGATCCAGCAAAATTCGCATTCCAGTTAAGATTCTCATTTTGGATAATATCATAGCCTAAGGCAATATCAATTCCAAAATTTTCAACCTCACCAATATTTTGGAAAACAGTACCACCGCCATTAGTTCCTGATACAGGTACCTCTAAAAGTAAATCCGAGGTTAATTTTTTGTACCCATCAAGACTAAGGCTACCTCTACCACTATTAAATCCAATATCTATACCTACATTGGTTTGTGTGGTAGTTTCCCAAGTAAGACCTTCATTGGCAAAACTGGTAATAAACGTACCTGGATCCGGTGCCCCGCCCGTATAGGCATATATATTATTACCCAAATTGGCGAAAGTACCATAAGTGTCAACGGCTTGGTTACCTACTTGACCCCAACCGGCCCTTATTTTCAAGCTATTAAAATACCCGTCACTCTCGGCAGGGTTGATGATGCTATATCCTGCCGCAATGGATGGAAAGAAACCCCATTTATTGCCTGGTCTGAAAACAGATGTACCATCATATCGCCCAGTTGCAGTAATTGATAAATTATTATCAAGGATATACTCGGCACGTACCATAAAAGAAGATAGCTCTCTTTCCGAAAAATTGTTGCCAATAGAAAAACCAGCACCCGTTTCTGCAAAATAAAATCCGTTTGGTAATAAAAGATTATCAGCATTGTAACTATTAAAGGAAGTTTTATTATTAGAATATTCCTGGACACCCGTTAATTTTATATCATGCATATCATTAAATACTTTTTGCCAGGTAAATATGTTACTTACTTGAAACGCAGTGAACTTATTAGTACTAAAATTGGCAGCAGGAGTATCATTACTATTTTCAACTGTGTATCTTTCAAGATTAAAGTTGTTTACACGAGTACCGGCAACCATCGTATAGCTGAAATTATCTGTAATTTGATAGTTAACATTCAATGTTCCGCTAAATTGCTCATCAACATCCTTAGCTTCAGTCTCATTTAATGTTAAAACAGGATTCAAATTCAATGAACCAATACCTTTGATGGAGCGTCTGTTGTAATTACCCATGGCATCGAAAATTGGAGTTGTCGGATCCCAGGTTAAAGCTTTTGCAATTGTACTTCCCTGTCCGTTGCCAAATCTCTCGAAATTATTTTGTGTTTCTCCCCTACTACCGAATATATTAAGACCTACTTTCAATTTGTCACTAACTTGAGCTTCTAAATTAGATCTAAGTGATAATTGCTGATAACCGGTATTGATAACGATCCCTTCTTCATCCCTGTAATTTCCAGAAAGGAAATAACGCAGATTCCCTTCTGAGCCACTAGCAGAAATCTGTAAGTTCTCACTAAAACCTGTTCTTAAAACCTCATCCTGATAATGAGTCCCGCCACTTGATTGTAATGCTGAAATCTCAGCATCGGTAAACGTAGGGTTTTGACCAATACTTAATTTTCTTAAATTTTCGATTCTCGCAAACTCACCCACATCATCCGCCAATGTTGGTAGAAATTCAGGAACTTGGGATATGGTTGTAAAAAAATCAACATTAATTTTCGCTTTTCCCGAACCCTTTTTGGTTGATACTAAGATTACACCATTAGAACCCCTAACCCCATAAATGGCAGTTGCGGAAGCATCCTTCAATACATCCATGGAAGCAATGTCGTTTGGATTAAGTGTACTAAGATCTCCTCCCAAAACACCATCGATAACTACTAAAGGGTCATTATTTCCGGTAATAGAGTTAACACCCCTAATACGTATTTTTATACCTGCACCAGGAGCTCCGTTAGCTTTTGCTACGGTAACACCCGCAGCCCTTCCTTGTAAAGCCTCATCGACCCTTGTTACTGGTTGGTTTTCAAAAGATGCTGCGGAAACCCGTGAAACGGCACCTGTAACATCCTTTTTCCTCGCTGTACCATAACCAATTACAATTACTTCATCAAGTTGCTGCTGATCGGTTTGTAGTTTTACATTAATGGTAGTTTGGTCACCCACGGTAATATCCTGTGTGGCATAACCAAGATAAGAAAATGAGAGAACATCGGTTGAAGAAGCCTCAATAGTATAATTACCGTCAAAATCAGTCTGTGTACCTGTTGTGGTGCCTTTTACCAAAATATTCGCACCTGGTACTGGCCCATCGTTCTCATCTGTAACATTTCCCGTTACGGTTTGTTGGGCATACGCGAACTGCAGACCCGTAAATAGGAGAAACAGCCCTGTTAAAAAGCATTTTCCCAATAATCGATTAAATTGTTTTTTCATAATCATTTTGGTTTAAGTTGAAAAAAGTTAGAGTTATTCAGTTAATTAATTTCTAAATAATATATTGACTTGTGTTTCTCGATTCAATTCTTGTATATAATCTATAAGGATTCTTTTATCCTAAATTTATTTAAATGCAAAATAGTCATCTGGTAAAAAATATTCATCAATTGCAACTAGACATGAACTAGACAGCCGTTGAATAAAGTCTTTTACGCCAATTTAAGTATTAGCCCATCATTTATTTCCTGAACCTTTTTATTATGGTTTTTTATTTATAAAGCACATAAACATTCCAATTATAAACTTACCTATAGTTTCTCATGGACTACATGGTAAAGATTCAAAATTGCAATGTCCCAAGCTGACAGAAATGATTTAATATATGCAACAAATGATCAAAAGCTATCAATAATGTACTAACACCATAACGTTTGAATCTATCAAACAGAATTGCAATCCAAATCCCTTTATTCAGTAAAATAAAACCATATGAGCAGAATCTTGTATGCAGTGTTTAACTGCCACTAACACTATTTTAACTCTAACAAGGAGAATTCAAGTTTATTCCTGTTATTTTATCTTATGCCTAATGAAGAATAGCAAAATGAAGGACATTAAATCAGTAAGTATAATAAAAACACCATAAGCCCCCCAGAAATCGATACAATAGCGGTGAGCAGACTAAACGTCTTTAAGAGCTTGGCTGTAGCGATTTCATGAACCTCTTTGAACAACCAAAAGAAACTGCTGTTCACGTGGATGACTCCAAGGGAGCCAGCACCAATGGCCGCTGCGGTCAATTCTGGATGAAGCGATCCGTTGGTAACCATCGGCGCCATGATAGAGGCGGTGGTTATCAATGAAACGGTTATAGAACCGGTTACCGTTGTGAACATAAAACTGAGCAAGAAAGGGAGTACAATACCAACAGCGGCAAGACCGCTTGCATCGGGCAACAGCGAATTCACGATTTCGGTATCCTTTATCACTTGACCAAAGGCCCCACCGGTACCGGTGATCAAAATTACCGTGGCAGATTTGGCCCCCGATGTTTGAAAATACTCATTCAGTTTTTTGGAAAATTCTCTTCTTTTCAATAACGGAAGTGCAAATACCACACCAATTAAAAGTGCCCAAACAGGGTTCTTGATAAATGAAATGATTGGGTTATCACCGGAAAATATATTACCAATTCCCATTAAGAACAATGGTATCAACAAGGCTACAAAAGGCAAAATGCGCTTTATGCCTTTAATGGTTACTTCTTTTTCCCCAGTAGCCACCTCATTTAGAATAGGAAGTGCCAAATTTTTCCTGTTGAATTTTATCCAGATCAATCCGCCGATTACAGCAACCATTCCTACAATGACATTGTAGGGAATCATTCCCCCTATATCGGTTTCCAGTATGGCCGCCACTGCAAGTGGTCCTGGTGTTGGAGGAATCAGCGCATGAGCAACCGTTAGGCTACTGGCCAGTGAAAGACCCAAAACAAGGACGGAATGTCCCGATTTTCTTGATAAGGCAATAATCGTAGGCAATAAGGTCAAATAGGCGACATCCACAAAAACAGGAATACCAACAAGAAACCCAATGACAGCCATAGCCAATGGCAAGCGTTTTATGCCGAAAATCTTGATTACACTATCGGCAATCACGTCGGCCCCACCGGTTACCGCAAGAATTTCACCCAGAAGGGTTCCAAATAGAATAACAAGCCCAATCCATTTCAGGGTATTACCAAATCCGCTTAATAAACTCTCAGTAACTGCTTCTACTGAGCTACCTGAGGCCAAACCTAAAATAAGACCGGCAATTAAAAGTGCTGGAATAGGATGCACCTTTAGCACTGTTATCGCAATAATAAGCAGCACAATGCAGAAAACTAAAACGGCCAGTCCGGTCATTGCGAATTATTTCAATTCCAATTGTTGCACATCTTTCTGCGCATCACCCCTAATTTCTTGAAATAAAATTTTCATTTCCTCGAGTTTCTGTTTATTCGAGTTGGCCAGGTTATTCTGTTGACCCAAATCCTCTTTCAAGTTGTAAAGTTGATATTCTTTGGCATTGGCCAGCTCAATATTCACTTGGGTATTGATGGCAGGACCATCGTAAGGTGGTATCATTGCCCAATCGCCTTGTCTAAGGGCCGTTCTAGAGGTGGCCTCAAGAATAAGCTCATCGCGACCATGGTTACTTTTGCCCAAAAACACATCCAATAATTCCTTACTATCATCCGTGTTTTCATCGCTGTTTACGAGAGATGCGATGGATGAAAACAAATCCAATTGCGATACCATGGCATCCGAGGTTCCTGGAATGATTTTTCCTTTCCAATAGGTGATAAATGGTACGCGTGTTCCTGCCTCGAATAAACTGTATTTCCCGCCCCGTAAGACTCCTGCTGGTTTATGGTTCCCTAATTTCTCTTCAGAATCATCGTAATAACCATCATTTACCACAGGACCATTATCACTTGAAAATACGATCAGGGAATTTTCCAACAATCCTTCAGCTTCCAAGGTTTTTATAAATTCACCAACAACCCAATCGGCCTCTACAATGACATCCCCTCTAGGACCCATACCTGATTTGCCAACAAATCTTTGGTGTGGTGTACGCGGTACATGAGGTTGTTGCAACGCATAATACAAGAAGAAAGGCGCTGACTTATGTTCTTTGACATACCGTTGGGCTTCCGCCAAGAAGTAATCGGCCATATCCTCATCTACCCATTTGGCAGCTTCACCGCCTTTCATAAAACCAATACGGGGAATGCCATTTACGATACTGTTGTTATGCCCATGATGCCATTTCATTTTCAATAGTTCAGGATTGTCCAAACCTGTGGGTTCACCGGGAAAATTCGTTGCATAATCCACTTCTATGGGGTCATCCGGGTCAAGATTAACCACATGCCCGTTTTCAATATACACTGTAGGTACCCTATCTTGGGTAGCTGCCAAAATATTGCTATAATCAAAACCTAACTCATTGGGACCGGGGGTAATACGCTCGTTCCAATTTACATTTCCACTGCCGAGGCCTAAATGCCATTTTCCAACGATGCCCGTATGGTATCCCTGTTTTTTAAGCATCTTAGGGATGGTTGTTTGTGCGGTATCAATAATCAACGGTGCAGTTCCCGGAAGTATTTTTGCCCTTTTATTTCGCCATGGGTAAACCCCGGTCAGTAATGCATATCTGCTGGGCGTACAAGTTGCCGAAGAGGCATACCCATTGGTAAAGCGCATGCCTTCATTGGCCAATTTATCCAAATTAGGGGTCTCTAATTCGGTTGCCCCATAAGCACCCAATTCCCCATAACCCAAATCATCGGCATAAATGAAAATGATATTTGGCTTGGTTGTTTCTTTGGATGTTGTTGTGGTCTGCGTTTCTTCTTTACAGGAGTTGAAAATTATAAGTGAACAAAGTATTAGGAAATTTAGATTGGAGAATTTTTTCATTTTTTTCTATTTAGTGGTCTTGATAGTTTCTTTGTATTCCATCATTAATCCTTGGAAACCGATTTCTACACCCGCTAGCATTTGTTGATATAGTTCGGGTTTGTCGGTCTTTACCCATTCCAACAAGTCCACTGCAATAGGGTGAACGGGATTGTATATATCACTTACTGGATGCATTGTCTTATCATAGCTTTCGGTTTTTGTCCGCATCTTGTCCAAAACATCCCCAAATTCAGGATTATCAACTAGATTATTCAGTTCAAATGGGTCATTTTGTATATCATATAGTTCTTCGGAAGGTTTTGAAGTTGAAAAAAAACCCATCTGCTCAGCGTTAAGCATACCTTCCTTACTTAATCTTCGCATTACATGCACCGCCGGGCGATAAAAATCCAAATAGGCCTGAGCTGTTTCCCATGGAATTTCAGGTCTGTCATTACGAATATATTTCCACTTACTATCAGTTATGGCTCTAGACTTTTCTTCTACCTCATCCCATAAATCCCTTGCTGCATATACCTCTTTTCGATTAAAATCTTTCGACAAAACAGACATTCCTGTCATAAACGTTGGAATATCAATTCCTGCTGCATCCAGAATAGTCGCAGTTATATCCGTAGCACTCACCACCTCATCCCGTACTTGATTTGGTTCAATTTCCTTGGGCCATTTCATGAGGAATGGAATTCGAAGTCCTGGGTCATGCAAATATCCTTTTCCCTTGATATTGCACCTTCCGTTATCACCGATAAAAATAACCAAGGTGTTCTCGGCCAGTCCTTTTTCTTCCAGTTCGTTGAAAATCATCCCCACCTCATTATCCATATACTCCATCTGGTCCAAGTATTTCGCCCAGTCCAATCGAATTATTGGATGATCGGCATAATAAGGTGGCAATTGCACCGAATCAGGGTTTACGGGATGTTTGGATTGCTCTCTGATTTCATCCCACCAATCACCTCTATGTGTTACGTTCAATTGTATTTGGGCAAAGAAAGGCGCATCGGCAGGTTCAAAATTATCATACTTGTCAAATAGTCCGAACTTTTCCTTTCCGTCCCATTCGCCAATGGCCTTATGCTTAAAGTTCACATCTGTTTTACGACCTTTGCCCTGTACCCCATGATGTCCTAAAATGGTGGTATAGCCCGCATCCCTTAAAAATTTTGTAAATGGAAGATAGGGTTCCGTTAAAGGAACTTCCCGATTGCTTCGGTGTTGGTGTGTATTGGTTTTTACTTGATGTACACCCACCATCATGGCAGATCGACTAGGTGAACAGATAGGGTTAGTGACATAAGCATTGGTATACTTTATTCCATCCAAAGCCATCTGATCTAAATTCGGCGTTTTAACTGCCTTCATTCCGTAACAGGCCAAATCCAAACTAATATCCTCGGCCATCAGCCAAATGATATTGGGAGGTTTTTGTTCGAGTTTCTCATCATGTTCTTCTTCTTTACATGCCAAAAAAAAGCTCATCGAAAGCAATGTGAAGCAACTAAT
>CAZHJO010000119.1:0-7612 GCA_964532755.1 uncultured Maribacter sp.
CTTCCGCCCTGATCTGTGGAGCGATATACGGCACCTGTTCTCCTTTTCAACTCAATGGCAGCATATAGCACATCAGGCTGCATGGGCGAAATGGCCAAGCCTATTTTACCCATATCTTCTTTGGGAAGGCCTGTTTCTAATTTATTCCAAGTTTCTCCCCCATCGGTACTTTTGTATAAAGCTGTTCCAGGACCACCACCCATGTATGCTGCAACGTTCCTATGGCGTTGCCATGATGCGGCATATAAAATATCGGGGTCACGGGGATCAATAAGCAAATCGGTTACCCCGGTCCATTCATTGATTTTTAAGGTCTGGTTCCAAGTTTTTCCCCCATCTACAGATTTATATAGCCCCCTGTCTCCCCCAGAACTCCATAGAGGCCCTTGTGATGCCAACCAAACAATATCCGAATTGTCTGGATGCACAATAATCTTGGAAATATGTTCTGAATTCTTAAGACCCATATTCTTCCATGACTCCCCGCCATCGGTACTCTTAAAAACGCCATGGCCTACTCCTATATGCCGCCCTCCGTTATTCTCTCCAGTTCCCAACCAAATGACGCCACTGTTATTAGGATCAATGGTAACACAACCTGTGGCATAGAACGATTCTTTATCGGTAAGGGGTTTCCAAGTAGTCCCTGCATTTGTGGTTTTCCAAAGTCCTCCAGAGGAAACAGCGGCATACCAAATATTTTCGTTTGTAGGATTAATTGCAATATCAGAAAGACGGCCAGACATAAAAGCAGGCCCCACACTTCTAAATTTTAAGCCTTCAAACGTTTTTGCGTCCCAAATAGATTCAGTTTTTTCCTGTGCAAGGCCCAAAAAGCTTCCCAACACTAAAAGGAATCCCAAAGTAAGTAGTGTAAATCTTTTCATTTTTTAGGTTTAATCAATTATTTAATTAGCTATTAAAATAGTCCTTAATCCAAGAACCTTTTCATTGGAATTTCATGAAAGGAATCCCAAAATCAAATTAGCTATCAAGATACTGAAAACTTAAAGATTTCAGAAGCTGTAAAGCAATAAATTCAACGCAAAAAACTACTTAGAACAGATATGTTAAACCAATGTTAAAAATGCTTATCTTGGAAGTCACTAACAATTATTGATCATTAACTAAAACACTACAAATGAAAAAATTAGTAGCAGAATTTATTGGTACCCTTTGGTTGGTACTTGGAGGTTGTGGCAGTGCCATGCTGGCCGCAGGATTTCCCGATTTAGGCATCGGTTTTGCCGGAGTGGCCCTTGCCTTTGGTTTAACGGTAGTTACCATGGCATATGCTATTGGGCATATTTCCGGATGTCACCTCAACCCAGCAGTTTCTATAGGATTGTGGATGGGAGGCCGCTTTGATGGCAAAGAGTTGGTACCTTATATTATTGCCCAGGTAATGGGCGGTATTGCCGGTGCTGGTGTTCTTTATTTGATCGTAACTGGGCAAGCTGGGGCAGGCATTGGTGATTTTGCAGCCAACGGTTATGGTGATCATTCTCCAGGAGGTTATGGTATGACCGCGGCACTAATAACCGAAGTGGTCATGACTTTTATGTTCTTGTTCGTTATTCTTGGAGCAACACATTCAAAGGCACCCAAGTATGTAGCAGGACTGGCAATCGGACTTTGCCTAACACTGATCCATTTGATTAGTATACCGGTTACGAATACTTCAGTGAATCCGGCCCGTAGTACAAGTCAGGCACTTTTTGTCGGGGATTGGGCATTAGGACAACTTTGGTTATTCTGGGTAGCGCCAATTATTGGGGCCCTTTTGGCCGGTATGGTTTATAAATACCTATCCCCAGAAAAAGATTAAACTAAAAACGGGGCTATTAATTGCCTCGTTTTTTATTCAAAATGGTATATTTAAAGCTTACATCATTGCATTAACTCCACTATATGCCATTACTCATCGTAATTTTTGGAATAGTCCTTCTCTTTTTGCTAATTGCAAAATTCAAACTCAATGCTTTTATTTCATTTATCATAGTTTCCCTTGTTGTAGGGATTGCTGAGGGCATGGAATTTCTTAAAGTTTTGGATTCTATTCAAGATGGTGTTGGTAAGACCTTGGGTAGCCTTATCATGATTTTGGGTTTTGGTGCCATGCTAGGAAAATTGGTTGCTGATAGCGGTGCTGCCCAGCGCATTACCACTAAACTGGTCGATAAATTCGGAAAGAAAAACATTCAATGGGCCGTTGTACTCACGGGTTTCATTGTAGGTATTCCCATGTTCTATACCGTTGGCTTTGTAATTCTAATCCCATTGGTATTTACAGTAGCGGCAACCACAGGTTTACCCTTGATCTATGTAGGACTACCAATGCTTGCGTCTTTGTCGGTAACCCATGGCTATTTGCCTCCACATCCCGCACCCACGGGAATCGCGGTCATGTTTGATGCGGATATAGGAAAGACCTTGTTGTATGGTATTGTAGTTGCCATACCTGCAATTGTAATTGCAGGGCCGCTCTTTTCAAGGACCATAAAAAAAATTAAAGCAACCCCGCTTAAGGAATTTGTAAATCCGAAAGTGTTGAAAGATGATGAAATGCCGAGTACGGCAACCAGTATTCTTACAGCCCTACTTCCAGTTATCTTAATAGGAATTGCTTCGCTAATGGATGTCTTGATGCCAGAGGGAAGCATGATAAGGAAGGCTACATCGATTATAGGAAACCCGGAAATGGCCATGTTATTATCAGTTCTCGTTGCCGTTTTTACATTGGGTTTAAAGCGCGGCCGTAGCATGAAAGAAGTCATGGATTCTGTTTCCCACGCTGTGGCCGGTATTACCATGGTATTGTTGATAATCGCTGGGGCGGGTGGCCTTAAAGAAGTTTTAATAGACAGTGGGGTAAGTGAATATATTGGTGATTTGCTCAAAGACTCCACAATTTCGCCCTTAATTTTAGCATGGCTAATTGCCACTGTCATTCGTGTTTGTGTGGGATCTGCCACCGTTGCTGGTTTAACGGCAGCAGGAATAGCCTTGCCACTGTTATCATCTTCTGGTGTGAGTCCGGAATTAATGGTTTTAGCCATAGGATCGGGTAGTTTAATGTTATCACATGTTAACGACGGTGGATTTTGGCTCTACAAAGAATATTTCAACCTATCAGTAAAAGATACCTTGCGCACATGGACGGTCATGGAAACTACCGTAGGTATTATGGGGCTTCTAGGTGTACTTGTATTGGATATATTCATATAATTGAACAAAAATGGAAAATTTACCTTCAGAAAGAATTAAAGCATTAGGACTACAATTACCACCTGCACCTCCCCCTGCTGGATTGTACAAACCAGTTTTGGTGATAGATAACTTTCTCTACGTCTCAGGCCAGGGCCCGATGAAGACCGATGGAACTTTAATGGTGGGTCGTGTAGGAGATGACCTGAATTTAGGACAAGGCAAACTGGCAGCTGAACAAGTAGGGCTTACCATGTTATCGACTATCACGACCCATTTTGGTTCTGTAGATAAAATAAAAAGGATTGTGAAAGTATTGGGCATGGTAAATTCAACCCCTGATTTTGGGCAGCACCCCTTGGTCATTAATGGTTTTAGCGAATTAATGGCCGACGTATTCGGTATGGAAAACGGAGTCGGAGTCCGAAGTGCTGTTGGAATGATGCTCCCTGGAAATATTCCTGTTGAGATTGAAGCGATGTTCGAATTACATAACTAAGAATCATGCAAAGTCCGGAATGGTATCTGTTGGTCGATACCACAAACATTATCACGCCTTCACTATTGGTATATCCGCATAGGATAGAAAGAAATATTCGGCTCATGGTTGAAATGGCGGGAGGGACCGATTTCTTGCGTCCTCACATCAAGACACATAAAATGGCCGAGATTGTACAGCTACAAATGCAACATAGTATTCAGAAATTCAAATGTGCCACCATTGCCGAAGCTGAGTTATTGGCGCAATGTGAGGCTCAAGATATTCTGTTGGCAATGCAGCCTGTTGGTGCCAATATGACGCGGTTTTTTACATTGATGGAAACTTATCCTAATTCGGAATTCTCAACATTGGTCGACAATCATAAGACTTTGGATGCATTCATTTCTAAATGTGTTTCAAGGAATACCAAGATTGCGCTTTGGATGGATATTAATAATGGAATGAACCGCACGGGAATTCAAGTTGGGGAGAAGGCCAAGGCACTGTATAAGAAAATGGCCACCAACAAATATATATATGCCAAAGGTTTGCATACCTACGACGGTCATATTCGCAATGAGGACATCAACGAACGTAAAAAAGCCTGCGATTCAGCTTTTGAACCCGTATTGAAGTTTAAGGAAGATTTGGATAAGGAAAAACTTGGGCCAATTGAAATGGTTGCGGGAGGATCACCAACATTTCCTATTCACAATAAAAGACCTGGAATAGAGTCATCCCCAGGCACAACATTACTTTGGGATGAACGTTATGGTATATCATTCAAAGAGATGAAATTTCTTACCTCAGCAGTATTGATAACCCGTATTGTTAGTAGGCCAGCACCAGGATTACTGTGTTTTGATTTGGGTCATAAATCAATCGCTCCTGAAATGGAGTTTCCAAGAGTACGGATTTTTGGTTTGGAAAACTGTGAACAAATAGGACAGAGCGAGGAACATCTGGTGTTACAATGTGAAAATGCCGATACTTATGAGGTAGGTGATGTATTTTACGCAATCCCCATGCATATATGCCCAACTGTAGCCAAATATGACACTGTTTCAACAGTTGAAGACCATAAAATTACCGGTACTTGGAAAGTAGCTGCTAGAAATCAAAAAATTAAGATTTAATATGTTCATATTCGATGCCCATCTAGATCTTGCAATGAACGCCATGGAATGGAACCGGGATCTTACCTGGTCTATAGCCGATATTAGAAAAAGTGAAACGGGCATGAAAGACAAACCGGGCAGGGGAAATTGCACGGTTTCTTTTGAAGCCATGCGTAAGGGTAATATAGGACTATGTATGGCCACTCAAATTGCCCGCTATGCCAAAAAGACCAATCCGTTACCTGGATGGAAATCACCCCAGCAAGCATGGGCCCAAACACAGGCACAATTAGCGTGGTATAATGCCATGGAGGATATCGGTGAAATGGTTCAAATTCGAAATAGAGAGCAACTCAAGGCCCATTTAAAACTTTGGGAAACAACTGATGGTAAAAAACCAATTGGTTATATCCTAAGTCTCGAAGGAGCGGATTCAATAGTTACTTTGGACCATTTGGAAAAATCCTATGAACAAGGTCTTAGGGCTATTGGTCCTGCCCATTACGGTCCCGGTACATATGCGCAAGGTACCAATGCTACAGGCGGTATTGGTGTAAAGGGAAAAGAATTGTTAAAGGAAATTGATCGTTTGGGATTGATATTGGATGCCACACATCTTTGCGATGAAAGCTTTTGGGAAACTATGAAAAACTATGATGGCCCCATTTGGGCAAGTCATAACAATTGCCGGAAACTTGTTGAACACAACCGTCAGTTTAGCGATGAGCAGATTAAGGAACTAATTAACCGGGAATCCGTTATTGGGGTTGCCTTGGATGCATGGATGATGACCCCCAATTGGATAAGAGGGCTTTCAACTCCGAAAGGTCTGGGTGTAACCTTACACCAAATGATCGATAATATTGACCATATATGTCAATTAGCAGGGAATACGAATCATGTAGGTATTGGAACAGATTTGGATGGCGGTTTTGGCAAAGAACAATCCCCATCGGATCTTGATACCATTGCCGATTTACAAAAAGTACCGAATATGCTTCTAAAGAGAGGATATTCTGCAACGGATATCAACGGCATCATGCACAATAACTTCCTGCATTTTTTACAAAAAACCTGGGAGTAAAGCAGTTTAATTAGACAAATAAATCCTAGCTGATTATTTTTTCGCGTCTCATAAAAGTGTCCAAACTATCGGCAATATCAAAGCACCGACTAAACTCGGTAGAGTCGTTACAGAATCTAGATTCATCCTTATGGGCATTACACTCAAAACCAGATAAATGCACTTCTTCAAAATGTGGATTGATTTCTTTACACTTTTCAAATAAATCGTCAACAGATGCTCCACTACCCACTTCAATTCCATTTTGAAGTAAAAATCCTTTCAAATAGTTCTCAATCGCTTCATGTGAATTACTACATACCAAAGATGAAACTACATCTTCCTCGGGTCTGCATAATTCATCATTGGCTTCCCTTAGTTTTTGTATGGCTTCTTCATATAGTTTTTTAGCGCTATCATTCATTCTCGTCCTATTTAAAGTTAAACATGGAAGACTTTGCCCCATACATCCCAGACCAACTAAGATCCAGAATGTATGGTTTCAAAAAACAAAGTCAATAATTAAGGTATTACTACCTTAAATTTTAAATTACATATCCCTATAAAGCTCCAAACGTTCCCATTTGGTTTCTACTTCTTCCTGCGCTTGCTCAAGAAGTTTTGCTCCTAATTCCGCATCTTCCTTAACCACCCTTGTAAAACGGGTTTCATTGTACATGAAATGGCTCAATGGTTTGCTTGGCGCCTTGGAATCCAATCTGAACTTTTTACCTTTTGGTTTCGAAGGGTCAAAACGGAACAGTGGCCAGTATCCTGTCTCCACAGCTTTCTCTTGCTGTAATGCGCCATCCTTTAGATCATAACCATGGTCACCACAATGTGAATAAGCAATAATTAAGGAAGGCCCGTCATAAGCTTCCGCTTCTTCAATTGCTTTAAGTGTTTGCAAATCCTTTGCTCCGACGGCTACTTGGGCCACATAAACATTACCATAGGATACTGCTTGTAATGCTAGGCTCTTCTTACCTGTTCTTTTACCGGAAACAGCAAACTTAGCACTTGCGCCTAAAGGGGTCGCTTTAGACATTTGTCCACCGGTATTGGAGTAAATTTCTGTATCCAACACCATAATATTGATGTTTTCACCAGATGCCAATACGTGATCAACACCACCAAAACCAATATCATAAGCCCAACCATCACCACCAAGTATCCATACGGACTTTTTACGTAAGTACTCGATTAATCGCGATAGCTTATTGGCTTCAGGCGTATCAATTGTCGCTAGCTTATCTTTTAACTTATCAAGATTTGCAAAGTTTTCTGCTTTCTCAGCTTCCGTTTTTTCTGGATTATTCAAAATAGCATCCACCAATTCGGTGCCAACTTCTTTTTCTAGTCCTTTTAATAAATTAACAGAAGTTTCTTGCTTTTTAGAAAGTGCCAACTGCATTCCCAAACCAAATTCAGCGTTGTCCTCAAATAAAGAATTTGCCCAAGCTGGTCCTCGACCAAATTCATTGGTTTTATAGGGTGTTGTAGGTAAGTTTCCACCATAAATTGATGAACATCCTGTTGCGTTGGCTATTAAAATGCTGTCTCCATATAATTGGGTCAACAACTTAATATATGGCGTTTCACCACAACCGGAACACGCTCCAGAGAATTCAAATAATGGTTCTAGGAATTGAGAACCTTTTACATTTGTAATATTTAATTCTGTTCTGTCATAATCCGGTAGATTAATAAAGTAGTCCCAATTTGGGTCTTCTGCACCTTCAA
>CAZHJO010000120.1:0-7588 GCA_964532755.1 uncultured Maribacter sp.
AAGCTATTTTCAAATTCATGGAACGGACAGCTATTACGGCATAAATTTAAAATTTGCGTCAGTACGTTATAAAGCAGAAGTTCACTTCATTTTCATTGTATTTATGATATCCCCATCTTTAGCTATGCCAGATATCGTTAATTCAGCTGATTTGGTGACAAAATATTTGGCCACATGATCATCGGGATTTTTAGTAAGTACCTTATCAAAAGCGGCCGAAGCTTTTGGAAATTCATGCGCAAGGAAAAAAGTAAGCCCTTTTTCAAACTCCTTAAGGGTCTTTATTTTAAGGGTAATACTGTCCTTGGAATCCCCGTCAAAGCATTCATAAATGCCAATGACCTTATCTTTTCCCTTGGCCTTGACTTTTCCTAAAAACCGAAAATGAAAATCATCTTGGTTTTCGATGGTTTGCAGACTATTTTCACTGATAATAATATTCGCCCCGTAGTGTTTGGTGACGCCTTCCATTCGGGATGCCGTATTTACCGTATCAGCAATTATAGCAGTATCATTTCTAATAACATCGCCTATGATGCCCATAACCAATGGGCCCGTATGTAATCCCATCCCCACGGCAATTGGCCTATACCCTTCGCTGATTCTTCTTTTGTTGTACTCTAGTAGCGCTTTTTGCATATCAATGGCCGCTTGCAAGCCATGCCTTGCCTCATGTGGGAATAGCGCCATTATACCATCACCCAAATATTGATTCACAAAACCTTTGTTCCGTTGTATTTCTGGTCCCATTTTGCTTACGTAGGCGTTTACGAATTTAAAATTCTGCTGGGGCGTCATACTTTCAGCTAGCGTAGTGTATTCCCTTATATCGGTAAAAAGTACGCTAACGTCTTTCTCAACATAATCCCCTAACAGAACATCGGTTATGGCGTCCCTTCCTACCGATTTTATGAACTCGGTTGGTACGAACCTGCTGGCGGCCTTATGTATTCCATTAAGATTTACATGGGTTTTAATCCTGCTCAATAACTCATTTTTTGAAATCGGTTTGGTCAAATAATCATTGGCCCCAACACTAAATCCGGTTACGAGATCGCTGACTCTGTTCTTTGCGGTCAGCAACACTATGGGGAGCTCGCTGGTCAAATGCTTTTTCCTGACGGCTTGGCATACCTCATAACCCGACATACCTGGCATCATAACATCCAACAAAACCAATTCGAATTCTTGATCCTGATTAAGGTAAGCTAGTGCCTCTTGTCCGGTACTTACTGTTGTAACCCCATAACCCGCTACAGTAAGATGATTTTCTAAAACACGTCTATTGATGGGATCATCATCAACGATCAAGATTCGCTTACCTTGGATTACCTCAGCTTGGGGCTTTTCGAAAATAACCTTGCTCTTGCCAAGATCCTCCTGTAGTCTAGAAATACTTTCCAGGGATTTGTCTTTGGATGTTGCAATACCCGTGCGCTTCGCATCACTTATAGGAAGTGTAAAGGTAAAGGTCGAACCCTTGCCAACCTGTGATTGTACTCTAAGTTTTCCATTGTGAAGTTCAATCAATTGTTTAGACACTGAAAGCCCCAAACCAGTCCCTCCGTATTCCCTTTCAGTTGAACCATCACCTTGTTCGAAGGATTTGAAGATGTTTTCAAGATTATCTTTGGCAATCCCAATTCCCGTATCTGTAATAGAGATATTTAGCATTCCATTTTTTTCTTCAGCATTGATGTGCACATGTCCCTTCTCCGTAAACTTAATGGCATTCCCTATGAGGTTGTGCAATATTTGCTGAACCCTATTCTCGTCTGCTTCAACTAAGGGAATTGTTTCAGGTATTAAATTGACGAACATTAAATTTTTTTCCGCGATCAGCGTCTCCGAAAGTTTCAGAACCACATCCACGGAAGCATGAAGATCAACTGGACGAAGAGATAATAACAGGTCCTTGTTTTTCAATTTTGAAAAATCCAAGATGTCATTGACCAAATGCGATAATCTTTTTCCACTAGTTGAAATCATGTCCAAATTCTCATGGGCCTCTGGAGACAATTTTCCTGCAACCCCATCTTTTAAGGACTCGGAAAGTCCTATAATGCCGTTTAATGGTGTACGAAGTTCGTGGGAGGTGTTGGCTAAGAATTCATCTTTTAATTTGTCTATTTTTTGAAGTTCTTCAACACGTTGTTTTTCAATTTCTGTTCGCTGACGTTCCTCCTCTATTTGTCTTTTTTTCTCTTCGGCCTCTTGTTGAACACGTTGTTTGTACTTAAATCGATTAAATAGTGCGAAAGACAATATAATGGTAGTTAGAGCTATTCCAATAATAATATTCCTTATAGTAGCCTGGCGTTTTAATTTTAGCTCGGTTATTTCAGCATCCTTTTGCAGTGCGATAATGGCATCCTGTTTTTTTTCAGAATCAAATCTTATCTGAAGCTCTTGAATCTGTTTCGATTTTGTTTCATTGTAAAGACTGTCCTTAACACTTATGTATTTTTCCTTTAGAGCCAGCGCTTTTTTATAATCACCCATTGCCTTGTATACTTCCGAGAGCTTTTGGTATGCGAATTGGGCTGAAGATTTTGCACCAATACTTTCTGCCAAAACTACCGCCTTCTCTAGATGGAACAGAGCCTTTTGATAATTCTTAAGTTTTAAGTAATCGGTGCCAACATGGGTGTGACTCTCCGCCAATTCCATTTTCTGTTGAAGCTGCTCTCGTATTTCCAAAGCCCTGGAATGTACCGCTAATGCATCGCCATGGTATTCCTGTAAGCTATAAACCTCGCCTATGGCTTCATAATCATAGGCCATTCCCCATAGACTGTTAATTTCGCGGTCCAAGGACAGTGCTTCGTTGTAATAGTTCAATGCTTTATCGTACTCCTTTTTCATCATATGGACTCCACCAATATTATAATAGGCACTGGCCATATCACCTTTTGCATTTAAGGCTGTAAAAGTCTTCAAAGCTGCATTATAATTATCCATAGCCCCTTTGAGCTTTTTGTTTTTCTTGAACAAATCTCCCAACGCGTTTTGTATTGTTGCAATGCTATAGGGTTCTTCTAACTCGTTATATATTTTTAGGATGCTGTAATATATCTCTGCGCTTTTATCAAATTTGCCTTGATTGTCAAAGATGATTGCTTTTTGGTATAACCCATTGGCGATCTGTGGTTTATTATTAATTGACCTATGATATTCGAGGAAAATATTTAGATAAGTTTCCGCTTTGTCATAGTTGCCCTTTTGTCTTTCCAATACGCCATATTGGTAATTAGCAGTGGCAATTTGACGTTGGTTGTTGGTATTCTGGCTAAATGAAAAAAGGCTGTCAATGTATTTTTCAGCCACTTCGGGATTGGATCTGGTATTGAGATATTCCCATGAAATATTACCTAATACTTGGGCTTTGGCAGAATCGGTTTGGGCAATTTTGAACGCTTGATGTAAACTATCAATTTTACTTGTTTGACCAGGCGCATTACCGCATACCAGAACTCCCCAAAGTAGTATGGATAAATATCTTTTCATATTAATTGGGGGGGAGCCTTCGGTTTTTTGGTTAAAACCTAATTAAATGTAGTGTTTAATGACGAAATATCAAAAATGACAACGGTTTATACCAATAATGGTAAATGGGCAAGTCTGTCAATGCATTATGACGAGGAACCGTCATATCTTCAGCTCATCATTTTAAATCTACAATTCGGTCATCTTATTTAGCGAGAATACAATGCCGTTCGCACATTTGTTCAGACAAAAACGAACAGTAATGCGCAAACAATTGATCTCTGCAATCACACTTCTATCTTCAACTTTAATTATGGCCCAGACCAATATTAGTGGCACTGTTAAGGACGAAAAAAAGGCTCCTATTGTTGGGGCAAATGTATATTTGGAAGGCACCTATGATGGAACATCTACCGATGCGAAAGGGAATTTTTCTTTTGAGACGGCCGTAAGTGGAACGCAGACCTTGATTGTTTCGGCCCTATCCTATGAGTCTCATTATGAAACAGGGGATATTACACTTCTTAAGAATCTACGCATAATACTAAAGGAGACGATAAATCAGCTTACCGGTGTTACCTTAACTGCTGGTTCGTTTGAGGCCGGTGATAATTCAAAGGTTTCTGTGTTGAAACCTTTGGATATTGTCACTACAGCGGGAGCAGCAGGTGATTTTGTGGGAGCGCTGCAAACGCTACCTGGAACATCGACCATAAGTGAAGATGGAAGATTGTTTGTACGTGGTGGATCGGCAGGGGAGACGCAAGTCTTTATTGATGGACTCAGGGTGTTCCAACCTTTTAATGCCACGGCCAATAATATACCTACAAGGGGGCGGTTCTCACCATTTCTATTTAAGGGCATCACATTTAGTACTGGCGGTTATTCGGCAGAATATGGCCAGGCACTGTCAAGCGTACTATTGTTGAATACTACCGATATGCCAGATCAGGAAAAAACAGATATCTCTGCAATGTCCGTTGGGGGTGGCCTCGGGCATACCGAAATATGGGGTAAGAAATCCTTAAGCATAAATACATCCTACATAAATTTGGCGCCGTATGAGGCCTTGATTCCTTCTAATCAAGGTGTTCGTTGGAACAAACCGTATGAATCAATTTCTGGCGAAACGGTATTTAGAAGCAATGGGGAAGACCATATCTTTAAACTCTATACCGGTTTTAATCACAGTAATCTTGATATTGAACAAGAGGATATTAATTTTGAGGACTTTGTTCACTTTAAGTTAAAGAACAACAACCTCTATTTCAATTCATCCTACAAACACTTCTTGGAAAACGAATGGACACTTGCTACTGGGGCAAGTATTTCAATGGATAATAATGATATCACAGTCCTTGGTGATGAGATAGAAACCAAGGAGATTGGAGCACATCTAAAATTCAAGTTGAAGAAAAACTTCAGTAACCGTTTTCAATTGAAATTTGGTGGGGAGTACTTCAATGTAGACTATGATGACACCTACCTTTCTGTAAACGGATTAAGTTTTAAAAGTGATTATGAGGATGATCTTCTCGCTGGTTTTACGGAGGCCGATTTATTTTTCAGCAATCGTTTTGCCATGAAAATGGGCATACGGGCTGAGCATTCAAATGCCATGAAGGCCTTTAATTGGGCTCCCAGGGTCTCTTTGGCCTACAAGAGTAGTGAGAATGGACAGTTCTCATTGGCTTACGGGGATTTTTATCAAAATCCATCATTGGACTATGTAAAATTTGACAAAGCCTTGGATACTGAAAAAACTTCACACTTTATTCTAAATTACCAACATACCGGAAGTGGCAAAACGTTAAGGGCAGAGGCCTACTACAAGGATTACGATAACTTGGTGAAGTATGATTCTGACAGACCTCAATTCGATTCAAACTATAATAATTCAGGAAGTGGCTATGCTATGGGATTGGATATTTTTTGGAGGGATAACAAGAATATCAAGAACCTTGATTATTGGATTTCCTATTCCTTTTTGGACACTGAACGTGACTATTTGAATTTTGAGGAAAAGGCCACACCGAATTTTGCCCCGAAACATAATTTTTCTGTTGTCACTAAATATTGGATCAATGACTGGCGTTCACAAGTGGGGTTTTCATATACCCATGCTTCTGGTAGACCTTATGATAATCCGAATACCAATGAATTTCTAGCTTCGAAAACGAAATCATATAACAATCTCAGTCTTAATTGGGCCTACCTTATTTCCCAACAAAAGATATTGTACTTCTCGGTCAATAACGCTTTGGGCTTCAACAACATCAATGGCTATCAATATACCGACGCCCCTAATTCTAATGGAGTATTTGATCGAAGAACAATTCGCCCCGCGGCCGACACTTTTTTCTTTGTAGGCTTCTTCTGGACCATAAGCACTGATAGAAGCAGTAACCAGTTGGATAATTTGTAAGATGTATGTGATTATCCATTAAAAATTTGTTCCCAAAGTTGATTATGGGTATCTTAATCTGCTTAGGATTAAGTAATATTCTATGAAAACCAAAGAACTATCCCAGATTCGAGAAATGCTCAAAGGGCAAGGGTATATTGATGATGGGGCGATCGCCATGTCAATATTCCTTGCAATGAAATTAGAGAAGCCTTTATTGATTGAAGGTCCGGCGGGAGTAGGAAAGACTGAAATAGCAAAAGTAATGGCCCAGGCAGTACAGACAGATTTGATTAGGTTACAATGTTATGAAGGTCTGGATAGTACACATGCGCTTTATGAGTGGAATTATCAGCATCAATTGCTCTATTTAAAAATGGCTGAGCAAAAGAATCAAGATATCAAAGCTCTTGAGGAAACCATTTTTTCGAAAAAATTTTTATTAAAACGACCTGTTTTGCAAGCAATTACACATCATGGGAACCCTGTGTTGTTGATTGACGAAATAGATAGGGCAGATGAGGAATTTGAAAGCTTCCTATTGGAAGTCCTTTCGGACTGGCAAGTGACTATTCCAGAAATTGGCACTGTAAAAGCCACAAGCAAACCGCAAATCATTTTAACAGGTAATAGAACCAGAGAATTATCCGAAGCCCTTAGAAGAAGATGTTTGTATCTATGGATTGACTATCCGACTTTTAAGAAAGAACTGGCAATTGTTATGGGCAAGGTTCCTGGGATAGACGTCAAATTAGGGCAGCAAATATGTTCTTTTATGAACGAGTTGAGAACAATGAAATTAGAAAAGACCCCTGGAATTTCTGAGACTATTGATTGGGCCAGAGCATTGGCCAGCATGCATTTAACTTCTTTGGATAAAAAAATAGTCGAAGATACACTTGGAGTGGTCCTAAAAGATTGGCAGGATATGCGCCATACACAAGATGCGCTTTCTGAATTGTTAGAGAAAACCGTGGTTACATCTAGAATAACTTAAGGATGGGACCTTGGATAAAACATCAGACTACACTATCTGCAAATGTAGTTTTGTTGTGTCGCTTTCTAAGGGTCAAGGGTTTCGCAATTGGCCCAACTGAAGAGGCTGATGCACTAAGAGCCATTTCCTATTTGCCAATTAATTCCGAATACTATTTCCAAGAGGGTCTAAAAACCGTTTTATCCAAAAATGTATTCCAACGATCTAAGTTTGATGAATATTATGCTGAATTCAAAGATCAACTCTCTAAAGCATCTGACTCAAAAGTAAAGGAGAAGCCCAACTCAAGGGATAATATATCAGAAGCACAAAAAAAAGAAGCGCAGTTCGAGTCTCTTAAGAATTGGTTGAATCTCAATCCATCGACAGACGAAATAGAAGTTTCTTCCTATAGTCATTTAGAGGTTCTGACACAAAAGCATTTTTCGGATTTAAGCGCGGACGAGATGGAATTAATGATGCGTCTATTGAAGAAAATGGCGAGGAGGTTGACACATCAAAAAAGTCGATTAAAGAAAAGATCGAAGATTCACCACAGTATTGATTTAAAAGGTACTATACGGACCAACTTGCGTAAAGGAGGGGAAATCCAGCATTTCATTTTTTCTAAAAAAAAAGAGCGCAAGCTAAAATTGGTCTTGCTTTGTGATGTAAGTCGATCAATGGATCTTTATAGTCGATTTTTTGTTCATCTTATATAT
>CAZHJO010000121.1:0-7573 GCA_964532755.1 uncultured Maribacter sp.
ATGATAAATTAACACAACAAATCCATTATCTGATCAACCAAGACAAAAGCGGTATCTTCCATTTGGGAAGCAGGGATCTGGTACATCATGATGAATTCATAAAAGATGTAGTTGAACGTATTGGCAATTTTAATCCCATTTTTAAAAGGGTATATACAACGAATGACGATCGCTATTTAGCCGTTCTTGCCAAGACACATAAGCTGCCAAAAAACCTTCAAATGACGTATCAGGAAATCATAGATCATCATATTTTGATTTGAATTCGTTTAGTACAGCTATTTTGCTTTTATACCTTTGTATAAAACTCGAATCATGACAAAATTGAATGAAGCCGAAATACGACTTCGGTTACAGACGCTAAAAGGTTGGGAATATATTGACGGAGCTATCGAAACTACCTTCGAATTTAAAAACTTCAAGGAAACCTTTTCGATCATGACACGCATTGCCTTCGAATGTGAGGCACACAATCACCATCCCGATTGGAGCAATGTGTATAAAACGCTAAATATTCGATTGAATACACATGATGCCGGAGGTGTTACAGAAAAGGATTTCCAATTGGCTGAAAGCATTGAGGAAATAATTGAGAGTGAGTAATAAAGTTTGCCGTAATCGTAGTCGAAGAAAAGTTTTCGAAGAAGAACTGATCTCCTAAAGTTATAAAGTGTGTTGAACTTGATCTAGGGATTTGCGCTTGGTTTAAAGCGTGCTCGAAATTTTTCCTCTCTAAATTTTCTTAAATTTACAGCCATTTAATCAATACGTTACACTAATTATGGGAAGAGCTTTTGAATTCAGGAAGGCACGTAAAATGAAAAGATGGTCAGCGATGTCCAAGGCGTTTACACGTATTGGCAAGGACATAGTTATGGCCGTCAAAGAAGGAGGTCCCGACCCAGATTCAAATTCAAGGCTACGAGCCGTTATACAGAATGCGAAATCTGTAAATATGCCCAAGGACAATGTTGAGAGGGCCATAAAAAGAGCTACTGATAAAAGTTTAGGTGATTATAAGGAAGTATTGTTCGAAGGTTATGCTCCCCACGGAGTTGCGATTCTAGTTGAGACCGCAACCGATAATAATACAAGGACAGTTGCCAATGTGAGAAGTTATTTCAACAAATGCAATGGCAGTTTAGGAACATCGGGATCTGTAGAATTCATGTTCGACCACACGTGCAATTTTCGTATTGCTGCAGCGGGTATTGATCCAGAAGAACTTGAATTGGAAATGATCGATTTTGGTGCTGAAGAAGTTTTTGTTGATGATGACGGCATACTGATTTACGGGCCTTTTGAAAGTTTTGGATCTATACAAAAAGAATTAGAGCATAGGGAAATTGAAATCCTCTCTTCAGGATTTGAAAGAATACCCCAGGTCACCAAAAAACTTTCAGAAGAAGAAGTTGCCGATGTTGAAAAGTTGCTCGAAAAGATCGAGGAAGATGATGATGTGCAGAATGTATATCATACCATGGAGGAATAAGTACATTAGCTCTTTTTTCCAGTGTCAGGTTTTGAGTTCGGATAATAAAAAGGAGCAGCAATGATTAGTGCTGCAAAAAATATCCCAAAGAAAACCTTACTGAAATGGCGATTTTTCGACATGTTCCTGTTTGTAAACATGTCCAACCCTTAACGACTTATTTATAAAATTGAATTATGCAGAAATCAATATTTATTGGCATCCTACTTTGTTTTATCAATGGTTCCTCTAGCCAAGCACAGGAAATGAACGCATTGCAATTGAAGGATATCATCTCAAGCGTTTCCGATACAATGATTCCCAACGGCAATTCCCTTCAATTTATGTATAAATCCCGCCCATTGATGTGCGTCTACGACGAGAATGCCAACCGCATGCGAATTATCTCTCCAATAGTTAAGCGGGAAGAATTGGAACAAGAGCAAATCTTAAATGCCTTGGTTGCTAATTTTCATTCAGCCTTGGATGTTAAGTACGCCCTAAGCGATGAAATAATATGGTCTGTTTTCGTTCATCCATTAAAAGAGTTGTATGAGCACCAAGTCTTAGATGCCATAAAGCAGGTATATGCTGCCAACATTACTTTTGGTAGCACATATTCAAGTACCAATCTGGTTTTTCCAGGAAATACCAAGAAAAAGGAAGTGCCAAGAATTAAAGAGTTAATTGAGGGATTTTAAAAACTATATTCAGGAACCTTACCTACTGCCCCTTTAAAAAACTCCTTATAGCTCTTAAAATCCTCATCAATATTGTCAGAAGGAAACTGTGGTTCTGAAAATTTTATCTGTTTGTGACCGTAGTCAAATGCCACTAGGACAATTGGGACATTTGCAGTTTTAGCTATGTAGTAGAAACCTGTTTTCCATGTATCAACTTTTTTACGGGTGCCTTCAGGGGACAAAGCCAATCTAAAAACCTCATTTTCATTAAAAATATTGGCAATTGCCGTTACCGTATCACTGCTCTTACTACGATCTATGGGAGCACCACCCATCCACTTAAAATACCAACCAAAAGGTGGTTTAAAAAGACTTTTCTTAGCAATAAAATTAATATCCAGATTAATTACCCTGCGAATTAAAAGTCCCAAAAAAAAATCTACCCAACTGGTATGGGGAACAACCCCTACAACACATTTATTCAGCCTGGGAAATTCACCTACCGTCTTCCAACCAAGCAATTTGAAATAAATAAATTTTGCAAGTACATGCATTTAAACGTGCCTAAATCTTCTTATAAATTGATTTCAATTTAGCAGGCGTAATAATTTTTCTCCAGTCCTTTCCCAAAGCATTTTCCCATAAGGGAACCATGCTCATTGAAACAGTGATCATTGTATTGAATTCATGATCAGATAGATTGGCACATAAGCCTTCAGGTAATTGTATACCATGTTTTTCCCGCATAATTTTGAATAGCGCCACTCCCTCAGGGTAAAATTCCGCTAAATGCTGAAAAACCAAGCAATTGCCTATGCCATGTTTAACGCCTAAAAGATAGGACAACCCATAGCTCATGGCGTGCGCAACACCAACTTGTGAATACGCTATACTCATACCACCATGCCAGGAGGCCATCATCAATTTATCCCTCGATTCACAAGGGGTTAAACTGTCAAGGAAAACTTCTTTGCATAATTCAAAGGCTTTTTCGCCATAGCTTTGGCTAAAGGCATTGAGATAAGTACCATTAAGGGATTCTATACAGTGTATATAGCAATCCATACCCGTATAAAACCATTGCTCTTTCGAAACTCCCTCTGTTAAATCAGGATCTAGAACCACTTGGTCGAAAGTCGTATAGTCCGAGTTTATTCCTAATTTTTTTTCAGGACCCAAAAGCACGGTTGTCCTTGAGACCTCAGCCCCTGTTCCACTTATTGTTGGAACACCAACATGATAGATAGATGCTTTTTTTACCAAATCCCACCCCTGATAAACTGAAGAACTACCCTCGTTGTTTATCATTATGGCCACAGCTTTAGCCAGATCCATTATAGTTCCTCCACCGATGCCAACAATCCCAGAGGGAGGTGAAGGAAAATCATTCTTTATTTTTTGAACCAAAATATCGACCTGATCGGTTTTTGGCTCTTCATCGGCAGAAATAAATATAATCTGATCACAAAATATCGCAGGAATCCTATTTACCAGTTTCGTTCCTTCAAAGACATCATCAACCATGAAAATGAATGGGGAATCGGAATGTTTTCGTCTGGGCATTAAAATTTCTCCCAGCTGATCAAAACTACCTTTGCCAAAAACAACGCGAGGTACCATAGGAAAGTTCCTATATTTTAACTCTTGATGGGAAACCGTATTTTTTATTTCACTTTTATTCCTTATTTCCATAGCGTTAATTCAAATAGTCCAAAACATCTTTCAAACTATTAATTTTCAAATATTTGTAATCCTGATCCCCAATAGACACCTGCTCATGTTGCCATGTGGTGTGAAAGGGAATGTGGACTGCTTTGGCCCCGATATTAATAATAGGCAGTACATCAGATTTTAGGGAATTTCCGATCATTAAAAATTCATCAACCTTTATTTCAAGATGTTCCAAAAGGTTTTTATAATTCTCTTCTTTTTTATCACTCAACACCTCTACATGGTGAAAATATTCTGACAAGCTAGACCTTTCAAGTTTGCGTTCCTGATCCAATAAATCACCTTTGGTCAACACAATCAATCGATATTTGTCACCAAGCGCCTTTAAAACTTCTTTGACCCCATCCAATAGTTCTACAGGATGGGCTATCATTCTTTTACCAAGATTCAAAATTTCCTGAATCGTTGCTTGCGAAACTTCATTATTCGATAACTCCAAGGCAGATTCTATCATTGAAAGCATAAACCCTTTAATGCCGTACCCATAGAGTTCTAAATTATCCATTTCTTTTTTGAACAACTCCTGATCAATTTTGTTTTTGGTTTCGAAACCTTCCAATAAGCTCGCAAATTGCGCTTCGGTATCACGAAAATAGGTCTCGTTCACCCAAAGGGTGTCATCAGCATCAAAGCCAATTACTTTTATATTACCAAAATCTACTTCCATGCAGCCTGAGCTCTTTTTAAGTCCTCCGGGGTATCAATTTCAATTCCGCTAACCCCGGTTTCAACCATTTTAATTTTTTTGCCATATTCCAAATACCTAATGGCCTCAATCTTCTCCTTAGCCTCAAGAGGTAACATCGGCAATCGCTGAAAATCCATTAAGGCTCTTTTTCTAAAGGCATAAATACCTTTATGCTTATAATAGATATCCTCAATTTCCTTATCCCTCGGATACGGAATCGGAGACCTTGAAAAATAGAGGGCAAAGTTACGGTTATCGATAATTACTTTTACTGTATTTGGATTGTTTATTTCTTCCCAGTTGTTGATTCTGACCATAAGTGAAGCCAAATCGATTTCCTTGCTATGATCTTCCTTGAACACCTTTAATACACTTGCCAAACTTTCACGATCGGTAAATGGTTCATCACCCTGTACATTAACTATAATATCCACATCCATGTTAGTAACGGCTTCTGCTATTCGATCACTACCGCAATCGTGTTCCTTAATGCTCATGATGGCATTACCCCCTGCATCTGCTATAGTACCAAAAATGATATCACTATCGGTAACCACATAGACTTCATGGAACAATCGCGTTTTTACAGCAGCTTCGTAAGTCCTGAGAATTACGGGTTTCCCAGATAAATCCTGCATGAGTTTAGCAGGAAATCTGGAAGCGGCATAGCGCGCCGGAATCATGGCAATAATCTTCACTTATTTGTCTTTAGGTTGATTAATTATGTTTTTGCCCTTGGCCTTAACTTCCGATAAATCATAAATACGAACACCAGAATGGCGATGACCAAAAATGCCGCTAGTATAGGGGCAAAAATCGAAGCTGTTGTAACCACAACTGCAGTTCCTGTTTCCACGGTGGAAACCAGCGGATTTGCCACTCCGCCTGTTGTAGCGGTAGAGGCCAAACGTGTTGATGCGCCTGCACCCTTAATGGCCGTAGCCGTACCCCCACCAGCAATAATGGCCAATGACCAGGTAACCACGGGATCAAGATTAGCAACAGTAGAAACCATTACTGCCGTCCCTGCAATGGCAGCTAAAGGGATGGCAATACTGTCCAATAAATTATCGACCCATGGAATAAAATAAGCGAAGACTTCGGCCAATGTGGCCACACCAAGTGTTATCAATGCCGCCATACTTCCTATCCATTGCCAATTTTCGTTGAGTTCCCAAACACCAAAATAAGAGGCAAGACTCAAAGCGAACAATGGTAGAAAAACACGGAAACCTACAGATGCCGCCAATCCTACGCCCAAGAATATGCTTATTACCGTCTCTGAGTTCATTTTTTACTTTTCACTAAATTAAGTTATTCCGAATCAACAAAAAAATCAGATTTAAATCCAATGAGATACAATTGTTTCTTGGCCCTGGTTACGGCAGTATATAACCAACGTAAGTATTCTTTGTTGATACCATTGGGCAGATAGGGTTGTTCTACAAAGACGGTATCCCATTGTCCACCCTGGGACTTATGGCAAGTTATGGCATAAGAGAACTTTACCTGTAAAGCATTGAAGAACTTGTTGTTCTTGACACCCAAGAACTTCTTGTATTTTGATTTTTCGTGGGCGTAGTCTTTCATTACTTCTTGGTAAAGTTTATTCCCATCTTCATAGGACAAGGAAGGAGTTACAGCCTGAATCGTATCTAGTAATAGAACGGTCTCAAAGGGGCGCTGATTGGGATAATCGACCATTTTTACCTTTACCTCGGCAAATTTAAATCCGTATAAATCCTTGATAGCAAATATTTCAAGTACTTCAATAATATCCCCATTAGCGATAAACCCGGCTTCGGAAGTTGGTTTCAACCAAAAGTAGTTGTTCTTGACCACCATCATATAGTCGCCCACAGCCAAGTCATTCTCTAAATAAAGAATTCTATTGCGAATGTTTTCGTTATAAAGATTCGCTCTTTTATTGGAACGAACAATGATTGTTGTTTCTTCTTTTCCGTTCTCAGAATATGACGCATCTATGGCTTCCTGTATTTCATACCCATCTACCAACCTTACGATGTCGGAATATGGATTTACATCAAATTTAAAATCGTCAAAAAAGGCGCCCTGTAATTGTTCGCGCAATAAGGTGGCATTGACCAATATTCCTGAATCTTCGGACTGGCGGACTACCTCATCCAATTCCAATCTTGTTACTTCCTTATTATAGTTGAGCGATAATTTTCCCTCATCCAAAGCAGGGCTTAAATCAAGATGAACTGGAGGTAACTGAGCAGTGTCACCTATCAAAATCAATTTACAATTGTGTCCTGAATAGGCAAACATCAACAGGTCATCCAATAGAGAACCATTTTCAAAAAGTTTGGAATCTGCCGGAGTATCGGGTATCATCGATGCTTCATCAACGATGAAAATAGTGTTCCGGTGCTTATTGGGTGCCAAAACAAACCGAACTCCGCCTCCTGTTTGTTTTTTGGGAAAATAAATTTTCTTATGGATTGTAAAGGCTTGGGTTTTTGAATAATTTGACATTACCTTGGCAGCCCTTCCAGTGGGTGCCATGAGCACCGCTTTCATTGTGGTCTTCCATAAATTATTAACCAAGGTCCCTACAATAGTTGTTTTACCCGTCCCAGCAAACCCTTTCAATAGAAACAAACGTTCCTTCTCTTTAGAAAGAACATAAGTTGACAATTGCTGCAAGGCAACCGACTGTTTTGGCGTAGGCTCATGCGGGAATTTTTCCTTTAGGATTTTAAAAAAAGAGGAGTCGGTAAGCACATTCATAATCCCCAAATATAAACATGATTATTGGTGAAGTGCACCATATCGATAATATTCCACGAAAAATTAAAAGGGTATAGTTCATAAAACGACAATAATCGCTCCTATAGAGGGTATCGAATACCTTAACTCCTCCAATAAAACCTATCTAGGACAGCTTAATTCATAATAAGGCCATTCTATATAAATCCTACTATAAAATATTAGGCAGTTTGCAAAAAAATTGTAGATTTGTGTTAACCACTAAAA
>CAZHJO010000122.1:0-7568 GCA_964532755.1 uncultured Maribacter sp.
GTTTGAAGCCTATTCGGTACCGAAAATTTTATTCTTATCTTCAATTCTAGGTTACATCACTTTAAATACACAATTATAAGACGGACTCTTAGAAAATCGTAATTTGGTAAAACCACCCAAATATGGTCGTTAGGAATGGGATAATTTTAAAATCAATAGTTTGTTTATGGTATTCAAAGAACGCTATAATCAAAGGCTTATTAGTGATTTGTTATTGGGTTTTATTTTCTGAAGCTGTCTTTTCCCAATCATCCGTCGAGAGTTTAAGAACAATGCTCCGGGACCAGATCCAAGACACTACCAGAGTCCGTATCTTGAATGAATTAGGATTGAAATATACCTATTCCTCAACGGACAGCGCCCTGTTTTACGCCCAGCAAGCATTATCAATTTCTGAAAGAATAAATTATTCACCGGGAGGGGCCAAAGCCCACTACGTCCTGACACCCATTTACAGACTTCTAGGAAATTATCCAGAAGCTTTAAAAAGTGGCCTTGAATCTTTACAATATTATAGGAGTGTACAGGATAGTACCCAACTTGCATGCAGTCTCAACAATCTAGGCAGCATATTCTTTAGAATGGAGGACTATGATAAAGCATTGAGCTACTATCAACAGTCGCTTACAATCTGGAAAGACTTGGAAATTGAGCTAAGCCAGGCCGTTCAGTTCGTTAATATCGGAAATGTTTACAAATTAAGAAATGAGCTTGATAAAGCCCTTGAATACTACCATCAGGCATTGGCCATCAATAGAAGGATCTCTCCCAAATTGCAAACTTCAATAAATCTTGAAAATATTGGCAGCCTTTATGTAAATCAAGGTGAATATGATCTGGCTCTGCCATATCTATTTGAATCGCTTGAGATCAGTAAAGAAATTAATGACCAACAGGGTATTGCCTCCATTACCAGGTATATAGCTGAAGTGTACCATCAAACGGATCAGGCTCAAAAGTCTTTGGAATACGCGAAGCTTAGCCTAGAGGTTGCCGCAACTAATAAATTGAAGATCGAAGCGGCCGAGGCCAGTTTAATTTTGAGTGATACTTATTCAAAAGCAAGGGACTACCAAAAAGCCTTAAAATTTTTCCGTCTACATACTACCTACAATGATAGCATTTATAACACCACAAGACTACGGGAATTAAGTTCGCTGGAGAACAACTATGAGATGAGGCAAAAGGAGCAAGAGCTAAAGATCCAAGAGCAAACTATCGCCCTCCTAAACCAGGATAGCAAAATAGATCGATTATGGCGAAATATAATGGCCGGCGGATTGTTGATAATCGGATTGCTGGGATTTTTGGTCTATAAATTCCAAAGACTGAGAAATCGCAAGAATGCCCAGCTACTTGCCAACCAACAAATAGTCACCCAAAAATTACGGGAATTGGATATGACGAAATCCCGATTCTTCGCTAATATTTCCCATGAATTTCGTACACCACTTACCCTTATTACCGTACCCTTGAAAGAACTGTATGATGGCAAGTATAAAGGTAATCCCAAAAAATTGTATGGCCTTATGCTACGTAGTGGAAAACGGCTCTTAGGACTGATCAATCAATTACTGGATCTATCAAAGATCGAATCGGGTATGATGTTACTCAAACCAGCCAAATTCGAATTGGTATCGTTTCTTAAACCGGTCCTGGCTTCCTATGAATCCTTGTCCGAATCACGCTTAATTCACTTCAAAATTAAAACCCCGTCGGATCCGGTTTGGTTGTATTTTGATGCAGAGAAGCTTGAAAAAATCGTACATAATCTGGTTTCCAATGCCTTTAAATTTACCGAAGAAGGGGGTATGGTCTCCGTGGAATTGGTGGTTTCTGAAAAAGAAGAAGTAGTACATATTATTATTAGGGATACCGGAAAAGGCATTCCTAGGGATCAGTTGGATCATGTTTTCAACCGCTTTTACCAAGTAGATAACTCACAAACCCGAGAGAATGAAGGAACCGGTATCGGACTTGCCTTAACAAAGGAGTTGGTTGAGCTGCACCAGGGCAAAATAACGGTTGAAAGTAAGGTAAATGAGGGAAGTAGCTTTTCCATTATATTACCCATGGGAAAGGCGCATCTATCCGCAAGCGAAATCCGGGAAAGAGGACCTTATGAGTATCAATTAAGTCAGGAGGAGGTCATAAGTGAGACCCTTGGAGTCACATCTACACAGGATATGAACAGAGCGTTGGAAATTTTGATTGTAGAAGATAATAGTGACATGCGCCAGTTTTTGAGGCACACCCTAGAACCCCATTACCAAATATTTGAAGCTGCTGATGGTATGGCCGGTAGGGATGCTGCAATAGAAAAATTACCAGACCTGATCATTAGCGATGTGATGATGCCCAAAATGGATGGAGTTGAAATGTGTAGGAAACTTAAAAAGGACCAACGTACCAGTCATATTCCAGTTATCCTGCTAACCGCCAAAGTCGATAAGGACAGCAAATTGGCCGGACTGGAAATTGGAGCTGACGACTATTTAGCTAAGCCCTTTGATACAGACGAACTTTTGATACTACTTAAAAATCGCATTGAACAACGGCAAAAATTGCGAGAGCGGTTTTCAAAGGAAATTACACTACAACCTAAAGATATTACCATAACCAGCGCGGACGAGCAATTTTTACAACAAGCGCTCGATATTGTGAACCAGTATATGGGTGATTTTAATTTCAATGTCAAGAGGTTACGGGAAGAGATGGGTGTGGGCAGGATGCAACTACAGCGTAAAATAAAAGCCCTGACCGATCAGTCACCGGTAGAATTTATTAGAGTGTTAAGATTAAAACGAGCTGCTCAGTTAATAGCTCAGCGGAAAGATAATATCTCCCAGATTACGTATGAAGTTGGCTTCGGCAATTTATCCTATTTTTCCAAATGTTTTAAGGAACATTTTGGGTTGGCTCCTTCGGATTATGCCTCGCAAAACAATGCAGTAAAATCATAGCTTGCCCCAGTTTGGCCAACCAATAAAACCCAGAAGTCACCCTTCCGTGCTATTATTGTTAGTTTTTGTGCAATATCTATTAGCTTTTCTATGATCCTATCAGGATTTTTATAGTATATATTTTATCCCTGGAATTCATGATTTGGAAAACCTTTGGGTATTAATACCATTAATAGGATCAGTCTATTACCTGGGTATATGAATTACCTGTCATATTAAGTATGATTCTAGTAGCACCGAACCGGATTTCCTTTTTTTAGATACTTCCCCCAATGCTTTATGGCACTTTTAATCCTATAATTAGTTTAACTATGAAAACAAATCAAATATTGCGATCGTATTTAGCCTATCTGGCCGTCTTTTTGTTCATGATATCCTGCTCGAAAAGTGCAGATCCTGAAGAACCTGTTAATGAACAATTGGTGGGTGTCATTGACCCTGCCCTGGTAGGTACTTGGGTGGGTATGGTTAACGGAAGTTTTGGAGAGGCGGACATGACCATGATACTAGATAGTAATGGTGATATGTCCGCGGAAGGATCTACTTCCTTATATTGCCCTATTGAAGCTCAGTGGGAAGTGAGGACAAATCGCTTCAAGGCCAGTGGTAAAGATAAATGCGATGGTACCTCAGTAACTTTTGATGCCCCTTATTCTAAAACAATGCTAAGTGGTACGTGGAGCGCGGGCAGCGGTAATAGTGGTAGTTTTAGCGCTGAAAAGCAATAGGTAGGGTAAATAAAAATAACAATATGAAAAAACAGATTTCGATTCTCTTGATAATTGTTCTTTTACCAGTCGCTTGTATAAATAAAACAGAGGATAAGACTACTTCACATGCCAAAAGAATTTCAGAAAATTATACAGGTCCGATAATCGATATGCATATTCATGCATTCACAGAAGGGAATCCAATGTTTGGTATGACCCACCCTCCTACATTACGAAAGGAAACTTATAAGGGTGTGATTTCCGCTATTGAACAAAAAGAGAAGACTTTAGAGAAATTCGCACAGTACAACATAGTTAAAGCCATGGTGTCTAACGGTCAATTATGGTTTGATGATGCCCCTGAAATCATTGTGATTGGTGGGGCCAATAAGGAAGTAGATTCATTGAGGAAACGGCACCAAGAAGGCAAACTTCAAGTAATAGCGGAAATGTCACCTTTTTATGCTGGAATTTTGGCTAGTGATCCATCCATAATACCATACTTTGATTTGGCTCAAGAATTGGGTATTCCGGCCGGATTCCATATTTTTCCAGGTGGTCCAAATTATGGGTCCCACCTAATGCCCGAAATGCTGGGAGGTATGCGCACTTACAACGCTAACCCTTTGCAACTGGAAGATGTATTGGTGAAATACCCAAATTTAAAGGTATATATCATGCATGGTGGCTGGCCATATATTGAAGATATAAAAGCCTTGATGTATGCACATCCCAACGTGTATGTAGACGTTGCCGTTGTCAACTGGATATTGCCTCAAGAAGAATTTAATAGCTACCTGAAATCTCTGATCCATGCGGGCTACGGAGATCGAATAATGTTTGGAAGTGACCAAATGGTATGGCCGCAAACTATTGATGTAGCTATAGAAGCTGTAAATTCAGCCGACTTTCTTACACTAGAACAAAAGGAAGATATATTTTATGACAATGCGGCAGAATTTTTGGGATTGACTGACCATGAAATAAAAAAGCATAAAAGTCGATGAAAAAATGCCCGTAACACTATATTGCGTATTGAAATGCTCCATAGTAATACATTATTTCAATAGCTCTTAAACCCACAATTTTCGGGAATTCCGCTTCAACTTATTTTGTTTTTTTATTCATCCGTTATGGGTGATGCTACGATTGGTAGAAAATATTAATGTATTTAATTTTGAGCGGTACTAACCCCCTATTTAATTGATCTTTTCAATATATCCATTTACACTCTATAAAATGTCGCCGGCATATTGATTTTCTTGGTATTAGTAAGGCCCTTTAAATGCCTATAATTACTACCTTAAGTAAGGTGTCAATAACTGGATTTTGCTTCTATTAAATCTCTAAATTTCTGTCAGTCAGTTACTTGAATGTATTAAGGTATTCCAATCATCTCGACTAATTGGAATCTATTTTGGGGTGAACAAAGCACTCTGACACCTATTTTGATTATATTTAGAAGTCAAATTTCTGAAAATGAAAAAACCTTTATTACTGTTTGTATTCCTATTTGTTACTGCGCTCGGACTTTCACAGCGTACAAAAACGGTGACCATAAGTATTCTTGCCGATCAAACTTCAGATGAAACCGAGGTATTATTCACACAGTTAAAAAGTGAGATTAAGGCTGTAGTGGGGCAAGATGCAGCAATTCTTTTTGGGACCGTCTTGGGCAACGAGTTTGATTTAGAAAGGGCGCATGCGAACTATGAAACTTTGATAAATGATCCCTCCACCGATATTATATTAGCTTTTGGTACCCTGAACAATTTGGTAATCACGAAACAAACAGTTCATAAAAAACCCACTATTCTCTTCGGGGCGGTCAATGGTGATGTGGTCGCTATTAATCCAAATATAAGATCCTCGGGAATCGACAATTTTACCTATTTGATTTCTTCACAATCTTACAAGAAAGATCTACAAACCTTCAAAAGCCTTTATGATTATCAGAATCTTGGGATTTTGGTAGAGGATTTTCTACCGACCGTAGTTCCGCTTAAGGAAACTTTGGAGAGGGAATTGGCCGACCTCGGTGTTTCCTTTAAATTAATTCCCTTTGCAAACGTAGACGATATTAAAAATAGTATTGAGGGTTTTGATGCCGTGTATTTGGCCGGAGGTTTTCTTCTTTCACCTGACGAAATCAAAGAGCTGGCCGATTTTTTAATAGCCAATAAGATTCCTTCATTTACCGCAACCAATATTGAAGATGTAGAACATGGACTCATGGCGACCAATCAGGCCAAAGGAAATTTGAGTCAATTCTTTAGAAGACTTGCTTTAAATGTAGAGGCAATCGTAAATGGCACCAATGCATCTGAATTGTCAATTTTTATCGAATCAGATAGCAATCTAACCTTAAATTACAATACAGCTGAATTAGTGGGAGTGCCCATAAAATACAGCTTGATAACCACAATTGATTTTGTGGGAGAATTTACTAATGTGCTCTCCAAACGTACCTATAACTTGTTGGATGTAATGAAGGAGACTATAGAAAACAATCTTTCCTTGCAATCCGAACGAAAAAGTATCGCTTTGGCGGAACAAGATGTAAAATCGGCCAAAAGTAACTATTATCCTGATATTTCTGCATCGGCTACAGGAATTTATTTGGATCCTAGGGTGGCTGAAATTTCTGGAGGACAAAATCCTGAGTACAAGACCAATGGTAGTATCGTCCTCAATCAAACCATTTATTCAGAGGCTGCAAATGCCAACATTACCATTCAAGAGAATCTTGAAAAAGCACAACAAGAGGTTTATAATGCTGCTGAACTGGATGCCATTTTAAATGCATCTACAGCTTATTTTAATACGTTGATTCTAAAAACAAACGTGCAGATACAAGCCCAGAACTTAGAAGTTACAGAAAAGAACCTGCAGATAGCGGAACAAAACTATGAAGCTGGCCAGGCTAGTAAAACAGATGTGCTGCGTTTTAAGAGTGAGCGGGCACAGAACAACCAAACCTTGGTAGAGGCCGCCAACCAGATGGAACAGGCCTTTTATGCCTTGAACCAATTACTGAACAATCCCATAGACTACGAGATCGATGTTGCGAATGCCGAATTGGAAGAAGGAATTTTCAAGAATTACAGTTACCAAACAATCGGGGCACTTATTGACAATCCGACCACCCGTAAACATTTTGTTGCATTTTTAATTGAGGAGGCAACAAAAGTTGCACCTGAACTAAGGTCCTTGGATTATAATCTGAAAGCCAACGAACGTAGTCTGAAACTCAATAGAGCAGGCAGGTTTGTACCGACTTTGGGCCTGCAGGGCCAATACAATCGAGATTTTAATCAATGGGGGGTCGGAAGTACTCCCGAACCTACTTTGAATGACAACTATAATATTGGGCTTAATGTTTCCATTCCTATATTTAAACAGTTTCAACAGAATATCAATAAGCAAACCGCCCTTATTCAACAAGATCAACTAAATATCAATAAAGCGAATACACAGTTGAATATAGAACGGAATGTCAATGATGCTGTTCTGAACATTATCAATGAAATCGCCAATATCGAGCTTTCAAAAGTATCTGAGGAAACCGCTATAGAAAGTCTTGACCTAACGCAATCATCCTATTTAAATGGGGCAGTACCGATTACTCAACTATTGGATGCGCAGCGTAATTATTTACAGGCACGGCTTTCCAAAGCGAATGCGACTTATAATTATCTCTTGAACTCTATGCAGTTGGAACGTTATTTAGGGCGTTATTTTCTATTGTATACCGAAGCCGAAAATCAAGAGTTTATTCAACGCTTCGGTGAATTTATGTTGAACAGAAACTAATCGCATCAATCAAGAAAACTAAAAATACATCATATGAAATATCTATATAAATCCATTACTCTTTTATTTATTACCCTTGCCT
>CAZHJO010000123.1:0-7561 GCA_964532755.1 uncultured Maribacter sp.
CCTCGGCTTCGTTTTTAAATGTGCCCAGGACTTCAAAATCTTTCCCTATCTCTTTTTTATTCACCAATTTCCCATATTGCTTCTGAAGACGTAATACTTGTTCGTCGACCATTTTTTTATCGGCTACGATTTTATAATGGGTAAGTGACTTTTTTGTTTTTAATGGAACTTCGAAACTTGGTGCTAGGCCTAATTCGAACTCAAAATCCAACTGGTCCTGATCCCAATCAAAATTATCCTGTTGTTTTGGTAATGGATTTCCAAGCACATCCAACTTTTCTTCTGTAAGGTATTTGTTGAGGTTATCTTGAAGAAGTTTGTTTACCTCATCGACCAAAACTGCCTTGCCGTATTGTTTTTTGATAAGGCCCATTGGAACGTGGCCTTTTCTAAATCCAGGAATATTGGCCTGTTTTCTATAATCGCTGAGGATACTGTCAACCTTGTCCTGATAATCATCTTTAGTGATGGCAACTTTTACAACTGCATTTAAATCGTCAATCTGCTCTTTCGTGATATTCATTTGCGTATCTAATTTTGCATAAATAAAATGGGATGCAAAAGTAGCACAATTAAAATACCTTAGCAAGTTTTTAGGTTATGGGATTTCAAACCATAAATCAGCTTTTTTTGTCTTCCTTTAATAACGAAAACAGAATGGACTGCAAAAAGGAAAGTAACAAGCTGAACAATAGGGCCCACCATATATTATCAACAGAGAAACCCGCAATGAGATTGTCAGCAAGCAATATGATGATGGCATTAATAATCAAAAGAAAAAGACCTAATGTAAGAATAGTGACAGGTAAGGTCAATATAATCAGGATTGGTTTGACGATGAAATTCAATAAGCTTAATACAACGGCAACGATTATGGCTGTTGTATAGGTGTCTACACCAACACCTGGTAGAATTTTTGCAAGAACAACCACGGCTAGGGCACTTAATAGAATACGTAATATGAATTTCATAAGCGAGGAATTAATAGATAAAAAAAGTATCGGTTAGTTCCGATACCTTTAAAAGTATAAAATAATTTTTGATTAATTAATGTTAAGTTCGGGTAGATTTATGAATTGCATGGTCCTATGGAAAAACTGAATGGGATTTTCTGCATGAAGCCAGTGCCCTGCATTATCAATTGTTTCGATTCTTGCATTTGGGAAGTGTCTTTTGATGGAAGCGCTGTCAGTAGGGGCAATGTATTCTGATTTGTCTCCTTTAAGAAATAGCGTAGGGCCATTATAGATATCCGCAGGGGTTATGTTATCACCAATTTCGCCCATTTTGTCACCCAAAACGCTTAGGTTGAACCGATACCCGAGTTTTCCTTTTTGTACCCAATAAAGATTTTTCAACAAAAACTGCCGTATTCCAAAATCAGAAACGTATTTACTTAATTCGGTATCCGCTTGCCCCCTTGATTTAATTTGCCCAAAGTCCAGTTGGTTCAATCCATCGATGATATATTGGTGATGGGGAGGGTAGTATTTGGGTGCAATATCTGCCACTATAATTTTATATACCAAATCGGGATAAGTAAAGGCGAATTGCATTGCGGTCTTTCCACCCATTGAATGTCCTAATATTATGGCATCCTCCAATTTGTATTGTTGCATATAGTGTTTAATATCCTCAGCTAGAATATCGTAATCAAAATCTTCTGAATGAAAACTTTTACCATGATTTCGTTGATCGATCAAATGAACTTGCAATCCGTGGTCAGCATATTGCATGCCCAAGGTTTTCCAATTGTCAGACATGCCTAAAAATCCATGTAAAATCAATAAGGGCTTCCCTTTTCCTATAATATTGGAATGCAAAGATGGATTCATATCAGTTTATTCAAGTACATTTTTATCACATTGTCCAAGCCAAAATACAGCGATTCACAGATTAAGGCATGCCCGATTGAAACTTCGAGCAAATTAGGAACGTGTTCTTTAAAAAAGTTGATGTTGTTCAAGTTAAGGTCGTGACCAGCATTAATGCCCAGTTTTAATCTATTGGCTGCTTGGGCAGCTTCAATAAAAGGGTCAATGCCCCTTAAATTACCTTTTCCAAATGCTTCTGCATAGCTCTCGGTATAGAGTTCAATACGATCTGTGTCGGTTGCTGCTGCACCTTCGATCATTTTCACCTTGGGATCCACAAAAATTGATGTTCTTATTTGTTGTTGCTTAAAAGTCGCAATAACTTCTTTGAGGAAGTCCCTATGTTTGATGGTATCCCAACCGGCATTTGAGGTAATGGCATCTTCCGCATCAGGCACTAGAGTGACTTGGGTTGGGTGCACTTCCAAGACCATATCAACGAATTTTTGAATGGGATTTCCTTCGATATTAAATTCGGTAGTAACTATTTCCTTCAAATCCCGAGCGTCTTGGTATCTTATGTGCCTTTCATCAGGCCTTGGGTGTACAGTTATTCCCTGAGCACCAAAAGATTCGATATCCTGTACTACTTTTATCAGATTAGGGACATTGCCACCTCTAGAATTTCTCAAGGTAGCTATTTTGTTAACGTTGACACTTAGTTTAGTCATAGGGTATTTAAATTCAAAAGAAAGCAAATTTACAAAATAGGCATGCCTTTTGATATATTAAATTAGTATTTTGCGTTATAATTTGAGTTATGCAGATTCAGACACACATAATCACGACAATACCTGTCTTTAATTTGAGTGAGCCACTTGAGAACTTGGTTCAGTTTTTTATGGACAATACTTTCTCGCATGTAGCAATTGTTGAAGAAAACAGGTTTTTGGGTGTCTTTAATGAAAATGATCTCGAGAATTTTGAGGTCGATAAGACCATTCAGGATTATAGGTTTAACCTGGAGTCTTTTTTTGTTGGGAAAGATACCAGTTGGTTTGATCTTCTTGAAACTTTCGCCAGGAATGAAGCCAATATTGTGCCTGTAGTGGGCGATAATGAACAAGTTCTAGGCTATTATGATATTACCGATATCGTAAGTGTTTTTATAGATACACCTTTTTTTACTGAACCCGGAGGTATATTGGTGGTGGCCAGGGAAAACAAAGAGTATTCTTTTAGCGAGATAGTCCAAATTGTTGAAAGTAACAACAGTAAATTTATTGGAGGTTTTATTTCAGGATTACAGGATGAAATGGTTCAAGTCACTATCAAAATCAGTAGTAATAATTTGAACGAGGTAGTACAGACTTTTAGGCGTTACAATTATAATATCCTTTTCGGTAATATTGATGATCAGTTTATTGATGATTTAAAACAAAGGTCTGATTATCTCGATAAATACTTAAACGTGTAGTGGGTATGAAAGTTGCCATTTATGGACAAACATATCAGGACAGTACACTTGAATATGTCGGTGAACTACTTGACGAACTCCAAAAGGTATCTGCCACTATTTCAATTGAAGAAAATTTCAGTTTGCAATTACCTGGGAAACTTGGCGAGGATAAGTTCAGTACATTCAATGAATCTCGGGGTCTTGATGATACCTTTGATATGTTCATAAGTTTTGGTGGTGATGGTACCATACTAAGGGCAACAACCTATGTTCGCGATTTGGGTATTCCCATTGTTGGCGTAAATACAGGACGACTGGGATTTCTATCAACTTTTAAGAAAGAAGATGTTCGGAAACTAGTGCAGGAGTTTGTACAGGGGGCATATACCATAGTGGAAAGAAGTTTGGTTGAAGTACATGCCGGTGATCAAGCCAAGGAAATTGGCGAACTCAACTTTGCCTTAAACGAGATCTCAGTCAGCCGCAAGGACACCACTTCAATGATAACGGTAGAAACCTTTTTAAACGGCGAATATTTAACTTCATATTGGGCAGATGGTCTTATCGTATCTACACCTACTGGTTCAACTGGGTACTCATTGAGTTGTGGTGGTCCTGTTATTGTTCCCACGGTAAACTCATTGGTTCTTACGCCAATAGCACCTCATAACCTTAACGCAAGACCTTTGGTCATATCTGATGATACTGTAATTAGATTAAGGGTTTCGGGTAGAGAGGACCATCATTTAGTTTCATTGGATTCAAGGATCGCCACTTTGGAAAATGGGAAGGAAATTGAAATTAGAAAGGCGGGCTTTACCATAAAAATGATAGAATACACTTCAGAGAGTTTTTTTAAAACCCTTCGTAACAAATTATTGTGGGGAGAAGACAAGCGCAATTAAACCTCAAATAAACAATAATTGTCCTCAAATGTTGTTTATCATGTGAGAATACTATTGTAACCTATAGTGGTTATAAGCTATCTATAGTATTATATTTGCAAACTTTTAGAATTTATGAAGTGTTATCTTGTTTTGATTCTTGTTTTACTAGGTGTTAACTTGAGCGGACAGACCTATGAAATTGGGGCCTTCGCAGGGGGAGCCAATAATATTGGCGATGTTGGAAGGACGAATTTCATTCTGCCATCTGATATAGCTTTCGGTGGATTGTTCAAATGGAATAAAAGTAAGCGATATGCTTGGCGTGCTAGCGTAATTTATGGTAAATTTACAGCTGATGATTCAAAATCAAATATAACCTCAAGACAACAGAGGGGTTATGTGGTAAAGAATTCCATTTTTGAAGCTTCGGCAGGTTTGGAATTTAATTTTGTTGAATACAATTTGCATAAATTGGGTCCTGCTTTTACGCCATATATTTATACAGGATTTACCTATTTTAGGTACGATTATGACTATATTGATGCAGGTCAGCAAATTAACTTTGGACAAAAAGATGGCTCGCTTGCGATACCTATGGTAGTGGGTGTCAAAAGAAGATTGAATCAGTTTTTGATAATTGGGGCAGAAGTTGGTGCTAGATATACGTTTACTGATAATTTAGATGCCAGTAATCCCATAAAATCGAATATTAGTCAGCAGCTCGATGTTGATTTTGGGAATATTTTTAGTGATGATTGGTACGTTTTCTCCGGGATTACATTGACCTATACCTTTGGCCGAAAACCATGTTCCGATTGTTTTGAGTAATACAATATGAACACTATTGAAGAAATTAACGACCAAAAATTACCAAGACATATAGCCATTATAATGGATGGTAACGGTCGCTGGGCCAAGCATAAAGGTAAATTGAGGGTTTTTGGTCATGAGAACGGAGTGCGCACCGTTCGGAGTACGGTTGAAAGCGCAGTTAAAATTGGTCTTGAATACCTTACCCTTTATACTTTTTCTACTGAAAACTGGAAAAGACCCAAGTTTGAAGTCGATACCCTAATGCGACTTCTTGTTTCTTCGCTAAGAAAAGAACTTAAAACATTTAACAAAAACAATGTAAGACTGAATACCATTGGTGATATCAAATCGTTGCCAATAAAGGCGTACGATGAACTTGTCGAGGTTATGGAGAAAACAAAGGGAAACACGGGATTGACCCTTACCTTGGCCTTAAGTTATGGCGCACGGGAAGAGCTTAAAAACGCTATGCAGCAAATCGCATTCAAAGTTAAAAATAATATAATTTCGCCCGAAAATATTGATGAAACCATTATAAATAACCATCTTTACACGCAAAATTTGCCAGATGTCGATTTGTTGATCCGAACCAGTGGAGAACGCAGGATCAGCAATTTTTTATTATGGCAAATTGCATATGCCGAATTATATTTTATTGATGTATTTTGGCCCGATTTTAGAGAGCATCATTTGGTAGAGGCCATAATAAATTACCAGAACAGAGAACGAAGATTTGGAAAAACTAGCGAACAACTTTACTAGCGATATGAAAAGGTTCATATCCCTTGAACTTTTTATTACTTTCTTACTCCTTTTTACAACTTTTATTTCCTCGGCTCAGGATGTTTCCTATGAAGATGGTAAAAAGTATATTTTAGGAGGTCTTGAAGTAACCGGCTTGCAAAGCTATAATGAACAAACTGTAAAGACCTATACAGGTCTCAGGGTGGGTCAACCAATTACCTTGCCAGGAGAACAGATAAGCGCCATAATCAATAAGCTCTGGGGACTTGAACTCTTTACCGATATTGATTTCTACATTACTGATATTCAGGGTGACAATGTTTTTCTTGAATTGAATATTCTTGAAAGGCCTACCTTGTCCAAGGTGACCATGAACGGTGTTAAGGATAGAAAGGTGGATGAGATTCTCAAGGATACCGATCTTAAAAAAGGAAAGAAAATAACGGAAAGCCTTATTTCGAATAGTAAGAATTATATACAGAATAGTTTTAAGAAAAAAGGATTTTTGAATGCCAAGGTAAATATCATAACTGCAAATGACACCTCCCAGACGAATGCCAGAAGTATGGTCGTGAACGTGGACAAAGGGGATAAGGTAAAAATAAAGGATATTGTTTTTGAGGGTAATGATAAATTGGCTGCCAAGAAATTAAGAAAAGCACTAAAAAAGACCAAGAAGAAGAAATTAGGCCGTTTTTGGAAAAAGTCCAAATTTATTGAGGATGACTACGAGAATGACCTGGCACTCTTAGTAGATAAATATGCTGAAAATGGGTATAGGGATGCCAGGGTTCTCTCAGATACCATTTTGAATGTAGATGAGAACAACATCCAGATAAAAATTGAGGTCGAAGAGGGTGATAAGTATTATTTTGGAGATATCGACTTTGTAGGAAATAGTGTTTATACGGATCAAGTATTGAGCCGAGTACTCGGTATAAAAAAAGGATCTACTTATAACGGAGTGCTCTTACGAGAACGTATTGCCGATGACTCCAAGCCAGATGCGAATGACGTTACCAGTTTATATCAGAACAACGGCTACCTTTTTTCAAGTATAAATCCTGTGGAAGTCTCTGCGGAAAACGATACCATAAATTTTGAGATACGTATTGTTGAGGGGAAGGAAACATTTTTAGATCATGTTACTGTCAATGGTAATGATAGGACCAATGACCATGTTATCTTTAGGGAGTTAAGGACCCGTCCCGGCCAAAAGTATAACAAGTCTGATATCATACGAAGTATCCGTGAATTGGGACAACTTGGCTTTTTTGATGCGGAACAGATTAAACCGGATATCGTTAATCCAAAGCCCAACGAGGGTACCGTTGATCTGGCCTATAGTTTGGTAGAATCTGGATCTAGTCAGATAGAGCTCCAAGGAGGTTATGGCGGTGGAGGTTTCATAGGTACATTAGGGCTATCATTTAGTAATTTTTCCCTTAGGAACATATTGAATGGTGAAGCCTATAAGCCGGTACCTATGGGCGATGGTCAGAGTTTTGCCTTACGTTTGCAGGCCAGTAGGACTTTTAGGGTCTATAGCCTTAATTTCTCGGAACCTTGGCTTGGCGGTAAAAAACCGGTGCGGTTTAACCTGTCATTGTCAAGGACACAACAATTTGGTGCTAACTTTTCAAGCAGCGGACGTGTCGAGGTAAACAAGGACCAAGGATTTTCCATTACAGGTATTTCAGCGGGCTTGGCAAAAAGGGTGCAATGGCCCGATGACTATTTTACCATTTCCCACTCTTTGGGATATCAATTGTATGAATTCAAAAATTATAATATTGGGCTGTTTAATTTTGGAAATGGCAAATCAAATTCTCTATCATACACTT
>CAZHJO010000124.1:0-7502 GCA_964532755.1 uncultured Maribacter sp.
TATGTCATTGTTGGCCAGCTCGCGAGTTGTGGCAATTTACAATTTGGGTCACTGCTTCATTTCTAATGTTTTTAAGACCCTTGGATGTAATGAACATGATTGTGATATTCAATTTATGCACGTTAATCTTCCAGTTCATAAAACTTAAAATAATTAATGTAAATTTGATTCGTTGACGCCTACTTTTATGAAAAACTTAGTCGATACGATTAAAAAGTACATATCCCCACTTTTTAATACAAGAGCTGCTGGTATCTATATAGTACTTTTCGCGGCTGCAATTGGAACAGCTACATTTATCGAGAATGATTTTGGTACTTCTGCAGCCCAAAAAGTAATCTATACCTCATGGTGGTTTGAACTACTTCTGTTTTTGTTCGGAATAACCATCATTGTGAACATTTTTAAGTTTAGAATGATTCAACAAAAGAAGTGGCCCTTACTACTTTTTCACGGTGCGATAATCATAATTCTTATTGGTGCAGGTGTTACAAGATATTACAGTTATGAAGGCATTATGCATATCCGCGAGAATGATACAGCAAACAATTTCTTATCCTCTAACACTTTCTTGAAATTCAAGGTCAATAAGAACAATGAAACCTTTGATTTTGATGAGCCTGTGCTTTTCGCATCCTTGGGCAACAATTCCTGGCACCAAGAATACTTGGTGGATGGGGATTTAATAGCTGTTGATGTTAAAGAGTTCATTCCTAATCCGAAACAAGTGCTGACCGAAAGTATAGATGGCAGGGCAACCCTACAAATTGTTGTTGCTGGAGCGAATGGTAGGGAAGAATATTTTATCAGTGAAGGGCAGACAAAGCGAATCAGGAACGTCATTTATAATTTTAAAAATGCACAACTGCCAGATGCAATAAATATAGCCTTCAGGAACGATTCGTTGCTTTTCAATACTACCAAGACCTTGACCCAAATGGTTATGGCCACTCAAAAGCGAGATACCATCATTCCTTCAAATACTTATAAACCATTAAAATTGAGGTCTTTATATTCTGATGGGGTGAATAATTTTGTCCTTGCCGATTTTAAAAAGAAAGGAAAAATTTACATAGAATCTGAAGATTCAAAAGTGAGGAATGAAAGCCTTACCGCACTATTATTGGATGTTTCTGTAAATGGAAATACCAAGGAGGCCTATGTCTATGGTAGTCGGGGAGTAGCAGGGAGACCACAACAACTAAATTTCGACGACCTTGGTTTGGCCGTTTCTTATGGGGCCAAAAAGATTACCGTCCCTTTTAAAATAAAACTGAAGAAGTTCATTATGGAGAAGTATCCCGGCACCAATAGTGCTGCTTCCTATGCTAGTGAGGTGACCTTGGTCGATGATACCAAAAATGTAAATATGGATTATCGCATTTTTATGAACAACATCTTGGATTATGCGGGATATCGGTTTTTCCAATCTTCCTTTGATAAGGACGAGAAAGGTACCTATTTGAGCGTTAATCATGATTTTTGGGGTACTTGGATATCATATTTAGGTTATGCCATATTGACCATTGGGATGCTATTGACCTTCTTTAATAAAAAAACAAGGTTTTACCAAGTCACCCAAAAGATCAAAAAGCTCCGGGCTAAGTCATCAACTTTTGTATTTGTGTTATTTCTGTCCTCTTCATTTTCATTTGCACAGTCTAAGTCCTTTGTTGACAATGCCGTTGAGGTTGAACATGCAAATGCATTCAGTGAGCTCGTAGTTCAGGATTTTAAGGGTAGAATGAAACCAATGCATACCCTTTCCCGGGAAATCATGCGAAAATTGGCGCGCAAGGAAAGTATGTACGACTTGACTGCAGACCAAATTCTTTTGAGCATGTTCATAAACAAACAAGATTGGTACAAGGCAGGAATTATCAAATTGGGGAAGCATAAGGATATTCATAAAAAACTCAGCGTGGGTGGTGATTATGCCTCTTATGCAGATTTTTTTAAAACCAATGGTGAATATAAGCTAAGGGATGAAGTTCGACATGTATATGGCCTGGAACCCATAGATAGAGGGGTCTATGAGAAGGAATTATTGAAGATTGATGAAAGAGTGAATATCCTGAGTATGGTATTTTCCGGTAGTTTGCTGAAAATCATCCCGAATCCCAATGATCCAAACAATACCTGGGAATCCAATGCGGCGCATAATCACAGTGCTAATGATGGTCATAATCATAGTACTGTAGCAAAAGACTTTTTCACCTCTTATTCCGAAACGCTAAAAAAAGCTATCGTTTCCAATGACTATACACAAGCTGGACGGTTACTAAATGAATTGGTAAATTATCAGCGCGAAGAGGGAGCCGATATAATTCCAACGGAATCAGAAATTAGTGCTGAGATCTTATTGAATAAGTTGAATGTTTTCACCCGTTTAGCAGGGTTTTATATGCTTTTGGGCATTGCCTTTTTGTTCTTTTTATTCCTTTCGGTGTTTAAACCCAAAATCAATTTGAAGAAGGTTTATTATGTTCTTTTCTCATTGGTTGTTCTTGGTTTTGTATTTCATACCCTTGGGTTGGGTTTACGCTGGTATGTTTCAGGGAGAGCCCCTTGGAGCAATGGCTACGAGTCCATGATTTATATTGCATGGACATCAACTCTGGCGGGCGTATTGTTTACACGAAGATCCTTTGGAGGTTTGGCAGCTACTATGGTTTTAGCAGCGACAATTCTACTGGTATCCACTTTAAGTTTTCTTGATCCAGAAATCACACCCTTGGTTCCCGTTTTAAAATCGTATTGGTTGACCATTCATGTGTCGCTTATAGCAGGTAGTTACGGGTTTCTCATGCTGGGGGCGATTATTGGTATTATCAATTTGATACTCATGGTGTTTATGAAGGAATCTAATAAGAAGAGAATAAAACAAATCGTTAGTGAAATGTCGTATATCAGTGAATTGACGTTGATAGGTGGCTTGTTTATGGTCAGTATAGGCACTTATTTGGGCGGCATTTGGGCCAATGAGTCTTGGGGAAGGTATTGGGGTTGGGATGCTAAGGAAACATGGGCATTGGTGACAATATTAGTATATGCATTCATCTTACATATGCGATTGATTCCTAAATTAACTGGATTGTTCGCTTATAATGTTGCCACTATTTTCGGACTGGCTTCCGTAATAATGACCTATTACGGTGTGAATTATTATCTATCGGGTTTACATTCTTATGCTACTGGGGATCCAATACCGATACCCCACTGGGTTTATATAGTGGTAGTTTCTATCATTATTATAAGCACTCTTGCTTATATGAAAAAACGAAAATACCCTGTAATTTCTTAGTACTACATGGTGTTACTTTACTAGCGTACCATTTTCCAAAATAAGGTCATATTTGTAACCAGCACCAAAGTCCCTGTTCATGACTACTTTTCCGCGAATTGTAATTTCTGAACCTTCTGGGACATAGGTATTTGAGGTAATTACGAGGTCAAAATCATCCTTACTGCCATCTTGAAGGTGGATCCAATTTCTTTTCATGATATTCGGATTCACTTTTACACACTTACCACTCAATTGAATGGTGTGGCCTTCATACTTTTTAGGATCCTTGACCAATTCAGCAATTTTAATTGTGCCTTTATGTTCTACAATTTTTTCGGTATGGGTTGGAATATCTTCTTTTTGGGCAATTGGAGCACTCTTCTGAAGTTTAGTGTTCAAATCACCAACATGCTTCGAATGGTCTTGGGAAACAAGGTTCGAAATCAAATAAATAGTATCGAATACCTTATTATATTCCTTACTTTCAAAATTGGTTTTAAGAAGCCCGCCCCGATAAAAAAAGGTTTCCCCTTTTTTTATTTCTTGCTTTCGAGTGGCAATCCAAAATTTTGAGTCCCCCTCCGAGACATTTAGGTAAACATATCTCGTTGCCTGCAAAACCTCATTTACCGTAACCGTATGTAATTCGTTGGAAAAAGACTGATTGCTATTTGTGATGACCTGAGTAGACGGGTCAGGAGTGAAAATTCCACTTTTTTCGATTTTTTCTGGCTCCGATGTAGACTGAATTACCTTAGGACCATTATTGCAGGCCATCAGTATTGAAGAACATAATAAAACTAAAATCAATCTATTTAAATGGCACATATTTGTTTGAATTTAAAAACGTTGTATAATTCTTGAATATATTCTAATGTTGTTTTCGTCATTAAAGGTAGAAAGTTCGCCAGAAATACTGACCAATAATTTTCGATTGATGTTATACGAAAGATTAGAACCGAAATAATGTTGCTCAAGTGATTCCAGACCGCTGGTATAATTATAGAATACCAATCTATAGTAAAGGTCCGTATTTAATCTATCTTTCAAGAATCCCCTCGAATATCTGGCAGCACCAATATTACTCTCCAGATAGTTCGATTCATTCCTATTATAGGTCAATGAAAGTCTTCCGCCAATATTCGGAACCTTTGATAGGGTTACGTAGCCATATATATTATCGGATTTATTCCCGTTATTGCTCTGGAACCTTTTGCTATAGCTAATACCGGCATAAATATTTTTGTAGGGCCTAAAGTTTATTCTTGCCCTGGCTCCTTGCCGGGCGATGTCATCATCCAATAATCGTTCAATTTCCGTTTGAAAAGTTTCATAGTAGATAATTCGTTTTCTGGAATCATAGGAAAGCATCATATTCAACGCTCTATTGAATCTATATCTAGCGGATACATATAAATTGGTGAGCCTTAGATTATTTTTGGTGGTATTGTTTACCTTACTGAAAATATCAATTTCCATGGAGGAAAAAATATTCAGTTTTTTGAACAAAGTACTCGAATGTTGTAAATAGGTATACCGTCTATCGATATCACCATTGCCTCGTTGCTCTATAGCGCCGAATGTGGTTTGGGCGTAAAAATCATCCTTATCGGTAATGGTACCTACATATCCTCCGTACTGCAACAAATCGGCGTTGAATCCATAATCAAAAATATCGGGTCTAAAACCGACGATGGCACCTACATAGTTATTCCCAAAGTATTTTTCAATCTGCAGCCCATCAATTGCCCCAATAGATGATATTTTGGGATTTATATTTCTACCAATTGTAAAAGCTAGGGTAGGGCTTGCATCATATCTGGCCCCTAAATTATAAACCCTTAAAAAGCTATTGTTTTGCAATGATGAGGTATCTGCTTGGTCCAGGACATGTCGATAATTCAAATACGTGTTAAAAGAGTATTTGGAACCTTTTATGTGGTCGGCATCCACTGAAATTCGCGACATTATCCGATGTCTGTCATCCCTATTGCTTAGTATATTACTATAGCTTGATGCCGATATTCTACCTCGTATGTTCTCCTTATATATTGGGTCTTCAATTATTTCACTGACATCGTCTAGCACGGGAAGTAGCTCTTTCTTTTGTACTGTTGTCTCTTCATTTATTTTTGGGATGCTCACAAAAACAACCGCATCCCCTTTTTTTATTTCGCAGTCGTTGACAATTTGGCAAACACAGGAACTTGATGATTTGCTTCTTACGACCAAACAAGCTGTGCTTGTACTAGCTAATTTTAAACTATCCCCAATGGCTATGGTTTTGGTATTTTCAAACTTCACATAAATATTATTGGACGTCACAAAAGAGACGGTACCATTAAGTATCGGGTCTTCAGTTTGACCGAATACAGGGCAGGTTAAGACTATAAAGACTATTATTATATGTAATAGATACTTCATTCTAATCAATTATTGCCGTCGGGGTGGCATTGTAAGCAAGCGGTACTTACATACTCATAATCATTTACCTCGCTATGGTCATTATTTGTTTCGGTCTGTCCATGGCAGGTAAAACATGTGAAATCTGCATAACTAGCAGGATTTGCATGGCATTCAACACAATCGTTCCAAGCTTCCCCTTCCCTATGCTTTCCTGTATAAATGGGGAAGTATTGTCCATCATGGTCAAACTCCGCTGGTGTCCAGCCAGGATTTGTGGTATGACAAGCTACGCAGTCTGTGGGGAAGCCCGCTGCCAAATGGTTGGGATCCGTAGTTTGATCGTAATCATCCTGGTGACAGTTAACACAATCTGGTGAGAGACCTGCGTAGGTACCATTGGTGTGGCATTGGGTGCAGTCCTGAATATCATGGCCCAAAGTCAGTGGGAAAAAGTCATGGTTAATGACAGCAGGAGTCCAGCCAGGATTGGTACTATGACAGCTGACACAATCAGTGGAAAATCCGGATGTTGAATGGTTCGGATCACTGGTCTGGTCATAATCAATTTGATGGCAATTGACACAATCCGGTGATAGACCGGTGTAGGTACCATTGGTGTGGCATTGTGTACAATCTTGAATGTCATGACCCAAAGTCAGCGGGAAAAAATCATGGTTTATAGCGGCTGGTGTCCAACCGGGGTTCGTGGTATGACAGGCCACGCAATCCGTTGAGAATCCAGTTGCTGTGTGGTCAGGGTCACTGGTCTGGTCATAATCACTCTGATGGCAGCTTACGCATTCTGGTGATGCGTCTGAATAATTAGCTGTTGTATGACATTGGGTACAATCCTCAATATCGTGTCCTAAGGTCAGTGGGAAGAAGTCATGGTTGCCAATGTCTGCAGGGGACCAACCTGGATTTGTAGTATGACATGAAGCACAATCAGTAGAAAAGCCACTGGTTTGGTGGTTGGGGTCTTGGGTTGCCATATAATCTTCTTGATGACAGCTTACACATTCCGGGGAGGCATCAGAATAGTTTCCGGTAGTGTGGCATTGTGTACAATCCTGAATATCATGCCCTTCGGTCAGAGGAAAAAAATTGTGGTTTATACTTTCGGAATCCCAGCCGAAACCGAGTGGATTATGGCATTCAATACAATCAGTGGAATATCCCGCAGTTGTATGATTGGGGCTTTGGGTACTTGCATAATCATCTTGATGACAACTAATACAATCATTTCCGATTCTATCGAACCTTAAAGAGGTTTCGGAAGTATGGCATTCGACACAGCTTAAATTACCATGTGAACCTATCAAAGGGAAGCCGTTTTCTTCATGCAGTTCTGGAATATTGTCCACTAACCAGGTTTCAGAATCATGACATCGCATACAATCATTTCCAACAGATTGGCTATGGACATCTGTATGACAGGAGGCACATTCCATAGGTGCTTGATCAAAAATATTGGAAGTATGGCATAATTTACAATCTGTCTGTTGGTGGGTTCCTTCTAATGGATAGTCGGTCGTATCGTGGTCAAATTGTATGGTTTGGTAATTGATGCTCCAACCCGACGGATTATGACAACGCACACAGTCCATCTTCAGCTGCTCACCATGGGGTGACTGGCCAAAAATGGGTGTAATTCCCAATAATAGAACCACTATTATAAATGACAGTCGATACATCTAAACTTCTGTATTTTATATATTACTTCAATTTCCCCATTGGCATTGGCAACCTCATGGCAGGCACTACATTGGATTTTTGTATGCATGCCTTCCAACGGAAAATCGGTAAGGTC
>CAZHJO010000125.1:0-7486 GCA_964532755.1 uncultured Maribacter sp.
GAAGAAGCTATGAAAGAAAGACGCTTAGAGAAAGAAGAACGTATGGAAATGAAACACTATATGAAACTCTCAAATGTCTTTACCCCATTAATTAAGCTTACGGCGAGTGAAGCATGTAATAAAATAGCTTACGATTCTCTTCAAATTCACGGGGGTACAGGATTTATGAAAGATTTTCCAATTGAGCGTATTTACAGGGATGCAAGAATAACATCAATATATGAGGGTACTTCCCAATTACAAGCAGTTGCAGCAATAAAAGGCGTTACAACAGGGGTATTTATTGAGCAGATAAAATTCTATGATACCCAAGTTTTAGATAAAAACTGCGAAATTAGAACTAAACTTCACAAAATGACAGAAGCATTTGAGTCAATTACTCGCAGGGTTATTGAGTTAGATAGTAATGAAGTTTTGGATTTTCATTCACGTCGCTTGGTTGAAATGGCTGGTAATATAATTATGGGTTACCTTTTGGTCTTGAATAGTCAAAAAAATGAGGCCTTTTCAAAATCTGCAAAATTGTTCGTAAACCTCGTAAGATCTGAAAATTTTGAGAGTTATAAATTTATCGAAAATTTTGAAGTTTCTGATTTGGAATTGTATAGAGTCATAGAACCAAAAGAGGTTCTTGAAGAGGTTTCTTAATTATAATATGGGACCATTGCATTTGTTCTGGATTAAAGAAATCAACAACTATTTCCTTATTATTCCTGCTTATAGGGAACCTGACGGTTCAAGGAACCCTTTAATAGTTTTTAAAGTTAGACGGTTCTCAAATTCGATCTATGGTTATAGTGACAGAATTTGTTAAAACACCTCATTTTTCTTGTGCGTTTTATATTCAGCTTCGAAATTTTGGTTAGGCGAGATTCATTTAAAACAATCGGCATTCTTCAACAAAAAAAGTAACTTATTGGTTTTCTACATTATTTTGCCTAGGGTTTATTATATCTTAGTTGCGATAAGATTTCCTAATTAATTCCAGGACTTTTATGAATCTTTCATTTTCATTTATAATACCCGTTTATAATAGACCCAATGAAATAAGGGAACTATTGGAAAGTCTTTTGCATCAAACGTACGCCAAACCATTTGAAATAGTGATTGTTGAGGATGGTTCAACTATAAGTTCCGAAGATCAAGTTATTGCCTTTCGTGATACGTTGAACATTACGTATTTAAAAAAGGAAAATTCTGGCCCTGGGGATTCCCGTAATTATGGAATGGAGCGGGCAGAGGGAAATTACTTTATCGTGCTGGATTCCGATTGTATATTACCCCCACCTTATTTGGTAGAAGCAGAAAAATCACTTACGGAAGAATTTGTGCATTGTTATGGTGGTCCTGACGCTGCCCATGCATCTTTTAGTAATGTACAAAAAGCGATAAATTATGCGATGACCTCTATATTTTCAACAGGTGGAATTCGTGGACATAAATCCTCGGTGGACAAATTTCAACCCAGAAGTTTTAATATGGGGATTTCCAAAGAAGCGTTTGAGGAAGTTGGCGGATATGGTAAAATACACCCGGGAGAAGACCCGGATTTAACGATACGCATATGGAACAAGGGTTATAAAACCAAATTAATACCACAAGCATTCGTGTACCACAAACGTCGTATAGATTGGAATAAATTTTATACCCAAGTAAATAAATTTGGGATGGTAAGGCCCATTTTAAATAAATGGCATCCTGGGACTGCAAAGATTACCTACTGGTTTCCGACTTTTTTCTGTATTGGATTTATAGTGTCTTTACTACTGTTGGTTTTCAATATCGCCATACCAATCGCTCTCTATGCGTTTTATTTTTTAGTGGTTTTCGTTGATTCCCTATTGAAAAATAGCAGTTTGTCCGTAGCCATTCTTTCAATCAGTGCGGTTTGTATCCAGTTCATCGGTTATGGATTGGGTTTTCTAAAATCAACCTTTTGGATTAATTTTAGCAGCAAGAAACCCAAGGAGTTATTTCCGAAGTTATTTTTCAATTAGAATTGATATTAATGATCCTAAAAATAAAGAACATACTAAAACGAAGAAAAGCAAAAATGTTTTTGATGTTCTTATTATGCTCAGGTTTAATTTGGTTCATTAATAATCTTTCGGAATCATATATTAGCAATGCTACTTTTGATTTGAAGTTCATTAACGTGCCGGATAGTTTAATGCTTGCGAATGCTTCTAAAAAAGAGGTGGATGTAAAAGTGCAGGCAAGCGGATTTCAATTTTTAGGTTTCAACATCAAGAATAAGGAAGTGCAGTTGGATTTGTCGACTGCCAACCTAAAAAATGACAACTATTTTATTCCTCAAAGTGTTTATCGAAAGCAAATCGATAAACAACTGCGTTCCATGACTTTGCTTGAAATAGACAGGGATACCTTGTTTTTTGAATTCACCCAGGTAAGTACTAAAAAGGTTCCCGTAAATTCCAGGGTAAGCATTACGCTGTCACAGAATTATATCTTGGATGGTCCATTGAAAATTGAACCGAATATGGTTACCATCAAAGGGCCTAAGACCATTATTGATACCATAAATAGGGTGAATACCCTTCAGTTGAGCTTCCCTGAGGAAACGTCGAATTTCGCACATAAGGTTGAGTTGTTCAAGAATCCTGAATTACAAAACACAACGTATTCGAACAATACAGTTTTTATTTACGGGAAAGTGGCTCGGTTTTCCGAAAAAATCATTGCTGTTCCCATACGTGTGATAAATCTTCCCAGCGGATATGAAATAAGGACTTTTCCAGATAAGGTCTCGATTCTTTGTAGGGCAAAATTAGATAATTTGAAGAACTTGGATAGTACCGGTTTTGAAGTGGTGGCAGATTACAACTCAATAAAGGACAATACAACTAAGATTATTACACTCGAATTGCTAAAAAAGCCAGAAAGCCTGCATAGCGCAAGTTTAAATGAAGACCATGTCGAATTCATATTAAAGCGACAATAATGATTGTAGGATTAACAGGTGGGATAGGAAGTGGTAAAAGTACGGTTGCCAAAATGTTCAAGAAGCTCGGTGTGCCAGTTTATAATTCGGATAAAAGAGCGAAGAAGTTAATGAAATCCTCCAAGAAGTTAAGAGCATCGATCATAGCGCTTTTGGGAGAGGATGCATATTCTGGCAAGAAATTGAACAAAGCATATATTTCCGAAAAAATTTTTAAGGACAAATCACTATTGGATCAATTGAATGCAATTGTGCATCCCGCTGTTCGAAAAGATTTTATTTCCTGGGCCAAAAAACAAAAAGCGCCTTACGTAATCCAAGAAGCGGCCATAATATTTGAAAACGGTCTACATGGATTCTATGATAAAATAATTTTGGTAACCGCACCCGAAGAAAATCGATTGGAAAGAGTGATGGAAAGGGATGGCGTTTCCAGGTCGAAGGTAATGGCACGTATAGGAAACCAATGGCAAGACGTAAAAAAAATTGAATTATCGGACTATGTAATCGATAATCTGGTATTCGAGGAAACTATCTTAAAAGTAAGGAAGGTTCACAAGCTTCTCCTTGACCATAGCAGGGGTTGAGCCGTTTTAACATTTTTGTTAAGGTTAGGTTAAACGTACAAAATGCTAAATGTTAAATCTTTAATTTTACGATAAGATGAATAAGAGGTTGTTTGTTCTTTTGGTCATACTGATGAGCCTCTCACTTATCGGGATAATCTTTGTTCAGGGCTATTGGATAAAAAAATCTGTTGAGGATAAAGAGGAGCAATTTTCAAATAGTGTATCTGAGGTACTGGATAGGGTTACTGACCAAATAACAAGACGCGAGCGAAATGATTATTTTGACAGATATGTAAATATCAAGGATAGTGTAGGGGATTTAAAAAGTTCACATTTCAAAAACTTCTTTTTTATTGATCAAGATATTAGTTCTGACGAAGTACATTTTTATTCCCATGGTATTTTGGAGGAGGAATATAATATTGCATCGACGTTCTTTGACAATGGTAATGGTGAGGATACCACGACCATAAAAAATTACACCAGTAAGCGTTTCAAGGCAACTTATAAGGAAGATCTGGGATTTGATGGACGACAAAGTAGGTTTACACCAATTGAAAAAATTGAAAAGATAGGAGGTTTATCTTCTATGGAGATTTCCGCTTTTGAGGATATGTTTGCTGAATTTGCCAAGCGTGTCCCAATACATAACAGGGTTTCAAAACAGGAAATTGAACTGTCGTTGGAGCGTGAATTGAACAATCGTAATATTAATACGGAATATGAATACGGTATTGCCAGCAAAGGACTTCCGACCACGGTAAAATCAAGAAAGTACAGTTATCGAAAGTCAACACCTTATAAATCAGCGATTTTTAAGGATGCTGAGGGCAATTCAAACTATGCATTGATGATAACTTTTCCTAAAAAGAAAAGGTTTTTGATCAGTCAAATTTTAGGAATGGCCGCCTTATCGCTTCTGTTCACCCTTGTGATTATCGTGGCGTATTCAAGTGCCATTTATCAGTTGATAAGGCAAAAACAGATTTCTGAGATTAAGTCTGATTTTATCAATAATATGACCCATGAATTCAAAACGCCCATAGCTACCATTAATTTAGCAGTCGAGGCTATTAAGAATCCGCAGGTAATAGATGATCAGGATAGGGTTATGCGCTACCTACAAATGATTAGGGACGAGAATAAACGTATGCATGCCCAGGTTGAGAATGTTTTACGTATTTCCAAATTGGAGAAAAACCAATTGGACATAAGTAAGGACAGAGTTGATGTTCACGACATATTACAAGATGCAATTGCCCACGTTGAATTGTTGGTTGCTGATAGCGGTGGGTATATTGAAACGCATTTTAAAGCCACAAGAAAAGACGTTTTGGCCAATGAAATGCATTTTACCAATGTTATTGTGAATATTTTGGATAATGCCATTAAATATTCACCAGAGGCTCCTAAAATTGATGTTTATACCGAAGAGGTAAAGAACAATATAATCATTGAGGTAAGAGATCAAGGAGCTGGAATGAGCAAGGCGGTATTGAAAAAGGTTTTTGAAAAATTTTATAGGGAACATACCGGGGATTTACATAATGTAAAAGGGCATGGTTTAGGCCTGGCCTACGTAAAAAAAATAATAGAAGATCATCAAGGAGAGGTTTATGCAGAAAGCGAAAAGGACAAGGGAAGCACTTTTTACATAAAACTACCTTTAATTTAAAGAATTATGGAAACAATAAATAAGAAAATACTTTTAGTGGAAGACGATCCTAATTTTGGAATTGTCTTAAAAGACTATTTGTCAATGAATAACTTTGATGTAACATTGGCCAAGAATGGTATGGAAGGGTTTGAGAAGTTTAAAAAGGATAATTATGATGTTTGCATTTTGGATGTCATGATGCCCTATAAAGATGGCTTTACGCTCGCCCGTGAAATTAGGGAAAAGAATGAAAATGTTCCTATTGTCTTTCTAACGGCAAAGACCATGAAGGAAGACGTACTTAAAGGATATAAAGCCGGTGCAGATGACTATTTGAATAAGCCATTCGATTCTGAAGTTTTATTGATGAAACTTAAAGCAATACTTCAGAGAAAAGCTTCTAATTCTTTGGCTGACAGTAAAAAATTTGAATTTCAAATTGGAGGGTTTCATTTGAATTCAAAATTGAGGTTCTTAAAATATAAGGATGAGGAAGCCATAAAACTTTCACCTAAAGAGAATGAATTGTTGCGTCTTTTGGCCTTGCATGAAAATGATTTAATGCCAAGGGAATTGGCCCTGACCAAAATATGGAGGGATGACAATTATTTTACTTCAAGAAGTATGGATGTATATATTGCCAAGTTGCGCAAGTATCTCAAACGTGATGATACCGTTGAGATCCTGAACATTCATGGCGAAGGATTTAGATTGGTCATTAAAACAGAATCGGAATAAATAATACCGCATACAAAAGAAAAGCCTTGACGATCTAGTCAAGGCTTGCTTTTTGTGCTCAAAATTTTTAAAACTATTTCGTTTGGGGAAAGATTAATTGCAACTTGAATTGAATTATTTGGTGGTTCTAACGTCTCAAACTGTGATTTTAGTAATTCAAGCGGCATATAATGACCTTGTCGTTCTTTAAGTCTAGCGTGTATTTCCTCAAAAGTGCCTTTTAGGTAAACAAAGACCATTTGGTCTTCCAAACCTTGTTTTAATTGCATTCTGTACTTTTCTTTTAAGGCAGAACATGCTATTACAGTACCACACATTCTGTAATCAAAGGCAAGTTCATTAAGTTTCTGCAACCAGTCTTTGCGGTCTAGGTCAGTGAGTGGTTGCCCGCTTGCCATTTTTTGGACATTAGTTTCAGGATGAAAATCGTCTCCATCAAAAAAAGGAACTTCCAATTTAGTGGCCAAAAGTTTTCCGATAGTAGACTTTCCACATCCTGAAACACCCATGATAATAAAAATTTGATTTTTATTCATTTGATATCGCAATAATTTCTTGGTCAATTCTTTTTATGATATTTTCAATTTCTTCATCGAAATCAATCCAAATAATCTCTTTATGCTTTCGATACCACGTTAACTGTCTTTTTGCAAAACGCCTTGTATTCTTTTTAATTTCGGAAATAGCAAAATCCAAATCCCAAGTGCCATCAAAATAGTTGAACAACTCCCTAAAACCAACAGTTTGCAGAGCATTTATCGCTCTATTTGGAAAAACCTTCCTTGCTTCTTCCAGAAGTCCCTTTTCAATCATAAGGTCGACCCTTTGGTTTATTCGATTGTAAATTACGTCGCGATCCGCCTTCAAACCAATGGTAATGATATTGAACGATCTTTTTGTTTTCCTTGTATTCAGGAAAGAGGAGTAGGGCTTACCGGTACCAATGCATATCTCCAACGCACGGATCAATCTATGTGGATTTTCAATATCCATCTTGGCATAATGGGTTTCATCCAATGTTTTCAATTGGCTTTGAAGTTCTTCAATGCCTTTTTCCTTGAGTACCCTATTCAATTTCTTACGAATACCTTTGTCCACCTCTGGGAATTCATCGAGACCTTTGGTCACTGCATCTACATACAAGCCGCTTCCACCGACCATGATCATAACATCATGTCTTTCGAATAATTTAGCCAAAAGCGCGATCGCCTCTTTTTCAAAATCACCCACCGAATAGGCATCAAAAATACTTTTATGATGAATAAAGTGGTGTGGAACTGTCAGTAATTCTTCTTCACTTGGGACGGCAGTGCCTATTTGCATTTCTTCATAGAATTGTCGCGAATCGGCAGAAATTATCTCTGTTTTAAAATATTTCGCCAATAAAATGGCCAGCCTGGTCTTACCTATAGCAGTTGGGCCAACGACTGAAATCAAAGTTTTGCCCATTATAATTTAGCTCCACAATTATAACAATGACCGGCATTATCACGGTGTTCTTCTGCAGAGCAAGATTTACAGGCCAAGGTGTTAACATGTACTTGGTGTTTTCCTTGCTTA
>CAZHJO010000126.1:0-7426 GCA_964532755.1 uncultured Maribacter sp.
CCGAAGCTTTTTCGGGAAACACAACCGCAAGTGGGCCCCTTTTCCTTTAATTGGGGCTTGTCAAAGCCGACCCCTCTTCTAACGTTTTTATCACAGAAGTAACAGGTGTTGAACTTTTTAATTGTTCTGGCATCCAAAAAGTGTTTCCCACCATACTCGCCTCCCTGTAGGTACATTTGCATAATCTTGGCAACGTCATTGGCATTGCTAAAAAGACCTGCATGACCCCCTACTCCACCCTGCATGGCTGCTCCCATATCATGAACATAACCCTGTACGGTCTGATAGCGATAGTATTTATCTTCCTCAGAAGGAATTATCCTGTTCTTTGCGAATTTTTCCAATGGATTAAAACTTGTTTGAAATGCCCCGATAGGTTTATATAAAAAGTCATTAACTAATCTATCCAAGGGCTCGTTATAGGTCTTTTCGATATACTTTTTCATTACATAATAGGCAACGTCACTATACCTATAACGGTTTGACTTTAATTCTTGTCGACCTATTCTATTATATATTGAGTCTTTATAAGCATCTGTAAGAAAAAGATTATCGCTTACCTTGATCGAAAAACCATCAATAGGCTGATTTCTATAGAATTCAGGGGATGGTTTTCTTTTCTTGTCCAAGGTGTTGACATAGAAAGCTATCCATGCTGGTAATCTGCCGTAATGGGAAAGTGCTTTTAAAACTGTAACATTCTTCAACTCGGTCTCTGAATATTCGGGTATTAATTCTTGAAAAGTATTGTTCAATGCTATTTTGCCCAATTCCTCCATCTTCATAATTACCGGTAGTGTCGCCAAGATTTTGGTTATCGAGGCCAAATCATAAATATGCTCTGGAGTAACCTTTTCTTCTGATTTATACGTTGGATTACCGAAACCCTTATTATAAATCACTTTTCCTTTACGTGCAATTAAAACCTGTGCTCCAGGAAACATTAATGAATCCAAGCCATCTTTGACCAATTTATCAACTACGGCCAATTTCTCGGAGCTAAATCCCACACGTTCAGGTATGCTGTATCCCAATCGTTTCAATGCGCCGATTTGTACGCTTGTTTTTACAGGAAAATCAGCGTGGGCCGAAACTGGTAAAACGCCTCTCGCATCAATTGCACCAAATATCAACTGAGCGGTTTTTTGCTGGGCGATCTCACTATTTTGATAAGCGACAATTACGCCATCAATATTCTTGAAGGATTCAATATCCAATAAAGCATAAGGTTTTGCAAAGACCGATAAAATTAGGTTAGACGTCCGTTCTTTGGCAATCTCCTCTAACCAACTACGTTCTTTCACTGAAAACTTATAGGGCTTCCAAGGGCTTTCATTGCTCTTATGATGCCCGATTATTACCAGATTAAATTCTTTCAGCTTATTTTTGATAGTGGCAATGTCCTTACCATTGATCTGGGTAACCTTGGCATATTTATTCAATTCGGTTATGAATGGATTACTATTATCATCTCCAAATTTTACATAGGCGATCTTTTTATTTTCCAGCTTTTTGATACCCATAAGGTAAAACTTGTTCTTCACCACGGTTATTGCATTCTCAATGGCCTGTTCATAGACCAATTCGCTTTGAATGGAATTGAGGTCCTTGAAAAGATCATTGATTTTTATCGGTTGGTATTTGTTCAGACCAACCTTATATTTGGCCAGAAGTATCTTTTTCACCGAACCGGATAATCGTTTTTCAGTGATTCTTCCGCGATTATATGCCATTAGCAGCTTCTCTTTTGCCTTGATAACATCCGTGGGCATTAGTAGCATATCGTTCCCAGCAAGAAACGCAGCTAACTCTACATCGCCATCTTTCCCATGATTGGTAACCCCTTTCATATTCAGGGCATCTGTAAATACCAAACCTTTGAATCCCATACGTTCTTTAAGAATTCCTGAAATTATCTGTTCTGATAATGAAGATGGCAATTCTTCTTTCAACTCTAAACTCGGAACATTCAAATGCGCCACCATAACACTGCTTAAGCCAGCTTTTATAAGTTTTCTATATGGATAAAGCTCTAGGCTATCCAAACGCTTTCTGGAAAAATCAATTAATGGTAGTGCATTATGCGAATCTGTTGTCGTATCACCATGCCCAGGAAAATGTTTGCCACTTGAAAGAACTCCTGCACTTTCCATTCCTTTCATAAAAGCAATTCCCTTTTCAGCAACATTGTCTCGATCTTCCCCGAAAGAACGACTCCCGATAATAGGATTTAATGGGTTTGTATTAATATCTATATCTGGTGCAAAATTGATATGTACACCCATTCGCTTAGCATGCACTCCGATTTGATACCCAACCTTTTCTACAATCGAATTATCCTTAATTGCTCCTAATGTCATGTTCCATGGAAAAGCGTAAGTGGAATCCAAACGCATGGAAAGCCCCCATTCGGCATCCATACCCACCATAAGTGGAATTTTAGAAGTAGATTGGAATGAATTCGTGAGTTTGGCCTGTCTGATGGGACCACCCTTTGAAAAAATCACCCCCCCAATATGATGCTCTTTAATTAAGGTTTTAACTTTATCTAGACTGCTTTTATCCTGATTGGAGGCAATCCCTACCATGAACAATTGCCCCAACCTCTCATCTAAAGTCATTGCATCGTAGGTAGCATCAACCCATTGCTGTTGGGCCAAACTATCTTTTACCACCATTGGATCGCGCTGCGCATTTACGCAAAGGACAAATAGTAAAAACAATGGAATAATGCTATAAAATCGCATATTGGATCAGTCTAAGGAGATAACTTACAATCAAAAAAAATATTGCATTTCATCGAATCCCACAAATTTCATGGCTAAGATGATACAAATACAATACCAAATACAATCCTACATAAATCGACTATGCCAACTTTCTGAAGCTGGCACTTCCCAATGTTCAAGATATTCTCCTTTATTGGTAACTAAATTATTAAAAACTACGGTGTTCAATGAAACTGCTCTTTGCTTTGCCATTTTCTTAAATTCAATCAATGGCTTGTAGGCAATGAATTCTCCTTGTTTGTACGATACGTTCATCTTATCCAGTAATTCTACCTTATACTTCTTTTCCAAATGCTGAATAAAGTGAACGGAGGCATCAATAGAACATCCAGAGGCTGCTGTATCTGTTTGGTCCAATGCTAAAATGATAAAACGCTTGTAACGAATCTCATAACCCGCCTTTAAATCGCTACCATGAGCCGTCCAATCCTGAATGAAGGCATCCAGTTCCTGTTCCAATTGCTCAAGCTCCTGGGAGGTAAAACTTCGATTAGCCTGGTATATCCAAACTCTTGATGATTCCGGCAAAACTTTGAAGTCTACTAACATAGTACTCGTTTCTGGATTATGGTTTATTGTTAATTCGCTGAATCGTTACATTCTGAATGCTAAATTACGGGTTTCCTCCTACTATAAACTGCTTACAAATCCTCGGCAGTTGCAATCATTTCCGCTATATCCATAACAGCGACACTAGATTCCTTTTCTTTGCTCTTAACCCCATCGGTCATCATCGTATTGCAAAAAGGGCATGCGGCCGCTATTATTTCCGGTTTGGTTTCCAAGGCCTGCTCAGTACGTTCAACATTAATGTCCTTATCCCCTTTCTCAGGTTCCTTAAACATTTGTGCACCACCTGCGCCACAGCATAACCCTTGGGTTTTACAACTCTTCATTTCGACCAATTCCGCATCTAATTTTCTGATCAATTCCCTTGGGGCCTCATACACATTGTTTGCCCTTCCTAAATAACATGGGTCATGGAATGTAATTCGTTTACCCTTAAATGTTCCGCTCTCGACAGTTATACGACCCTCATCGAGTAGCTGTTTCAAAAATTGCGTATGGTGCATTACTTCGTAATTACCACCCAATCCCGGATATTCATTTTGCAACGTATTAAAACAATGTGGGCAAGCTGTAACTACTTTTTTAACCTCATAGGCATTCATTACCTCAATATTGGTAACTGCCTGCATTTGGAACAAAAATTCGTTCCCTGCCCTCTTGGCAGGATCACCAGTACAGCTCTCCTCAGTTCCCAATACGGCGAAAGATACATTAGCCTTGTTTAGAATCTTTACAAATGCCTTGGTTATTTTCTTGGCCCTGTCATCAAAACTGCCAGCGCATCCTACCCAAAACAAAACCTCTGGTTGTTGTCCTGCGGCAAAAAGCTCTGCCATGGTCGGTACTTTCAATTCGCTTCCCATACTAGGATTAATTATTTTTAGGATTCATCTTTCCAATTCAACCGATCCATTTGATTGAATGGCCAAGGGGCTCCATTATTTTCTATATTTCCCATCATATTGTTCAAATCTGACGGTGCTTCAGATTTTTCCATAACCAAATATTGTCTCATATCCATAATGATGGACAACGGATCAATACTAACGGGACAGGCTTCCGTACAAGCATTACATGACGTACAGGCCCATAGTTCTTCCCTACTTATATAATCATCCAATAATTGCTTACCATCATCTACAAAACTACCCTTGTTGGCATTTAAATTCTTACCAACTTCCTCTAACCTATCGCGTGTATCCATCATTATCTTACGGGGAGATAACTTCTTGCCCGTTAGATTTGCCGGGCACTCGCTCGTGCATCGACCACATTCCGTACACGTATAAGCATTGAGTAACTGTACCCAATTTAGGTCGGTAACATCTGATGCCCCAAATTTTTCCGGCTCCGCCATATCTACAGTAGGTGCAGCATAGGGATCCGCATCAGGATCCATCATAAGCATTACTTCCTGAGTAACGGAATCAAGATTATTTAACTTACCCTTAGCTTCCAATTTTCCGTAATAAGTATTAGGGAAAGCCAATAGAATGTGTAAATGCTTGGAGTAATAGAGGTAATTCAAAAAGAATAAAATACCTACAATATGCAACCACCACGCAGTTCTTTCTATCAATATGAGCGATTGTGTTGACATACCATCGAAGAAAGGAACAATAAATTGACTGATTGGGAACGAACCTGCCTGAGAGTAATGATCGGCTCCTATTTGTTGCAACTGATAATCTGCCGCATTCATTGTCAAAAACAAGGACATCAAGACTAATTCTATGTATAAAATCAAGTCAGCATCGTTCTTGGGCCATCCTTTCATTTCAGGCTTAACAAATCGCTCTAGTTTTATCGCATTCCTACGTATCCAAAAAATAACGACCGCCACAATGACCAAAAAGGCCAATATTTCAAAAGAACCAATTAGAACATTGTAGCTACTGCCAAGCGGAGCGAAAATTCTATGCGTTCCCAGAAGTCCGTCAATAATAATTTCAAGAACTTCAATATTAATGATAATGAAACCAACATAAACCAAAATATGAAGGATTCCAGAGATAGGTCTAACGACCATTTTGGACTGGCCCAAGGCAATTTTGGCCATATTCTTCCATCTTTGCCCCTTGTTATCATTTACTTCAACATCCTTACCTAGTTTAATGTTCCTTGCAAGTTTCTTGACATTACGTACAAAAAAACCAATACCAATAATAAGGATTACAGCAAATAAAATATTCGGAAGATATTCCATTTATGGTTGTTCTATTTTTTCGGCAGGGTCATTTTCAGGAAGGGTATAATCCTTTTGTTTTTTACCAAATACCGAAACATTGACATATCTTTTAGGATTCAAACGAAAATCCTGAAGTAACAGATCCAATTCTTTTGAGGCATTGTTCAGATTATTATACAATTGCTCATCTTTCATCAGTTTACCCATAGATCCATCACCTTTCTCAATTTGGCTTAAAATTTTATCCAAATTTGAAACGGTCGATTCCAAACTTGTCAATGTACGTCCTAAACCAGCATTGTTCAATGAATCTGAAAGTTTGGCGAAATTGGAGGACAGTTCATTGAAATTCGTCAATGAACTATCTAATTTGCCTTGGTTGTTTTTCAATAGCTCATTAAGTAAAGTAGCACTTCCTTCGAGGCTATTCATTAATTTGTTGAGTCCCGAAATAGATTCGCGAAGGTCGTTCTTAGTCTTGGCATCCAAAACCTCATTAACATTCATCAATAAGGAATCCGCGTTGGTAAAAGCCCCTTCGATCTTTTGTTGTAAAGGGGTAAGCTTTTGCTGTACCAGTTCTGTTAAACCCGGTCTAGTATCGGTAATAAGCGTATCTCCAGACTGCGCTACAGGCGCCCCATCGAAAATAGGTCTGATCTGAATACCCTTTCCACCGATAATCCCGGTATCGTATAACTCTGCCTTGCTATTTTTTGAAAATGTAAAATCATTGTTCACTGAAAATGTCACCAACAAATTACCTGATGCATCCTTAAACCTGATATCATTGACCTTTCCAACGTTAAAACCATTGATGCTGACCTGAGTTCCAGGTTGGAGCCCTCCTACATGCTGATAAACTGCATATAATGTTTTGCTATTGTCAAATAAAGGCGTTGATTTTAAATAACTAAAACCCAAAATGAACAGTAGTATGCCCCCAACTACGATTATTCCTGTTTTAATTTCCCTGGATAGTTTCAAATGGATTGATTTATCGTTACTAACAAAATTAGAAATAAAAATGAGACTGCTGTTATTATTCAGAAATGGATTTAAGGGCTGCGGTCACTGGGATTCTAACACCGTCCTTATAAGCAACGATATAAGAGCCTGTATACCCCTTCATATCAGCGTTGGATTTTAACATTTCAGCCTCTTTGTATGAATTGGTAATGCCATACATATAACGATATAAGTTTTTATAAGGTTCTTGGGAAATTCTTCCTAAACCCTTGAAATTTTGAGGTTTAAGTTCCAAATCCGTAGCACTTGCCATAATTTGTACTTTGAAAATCACTTTGGGTTTACTTACGGGAATCGTTGTTTTAACGATTGGTTTTGCTACCTCTTTCTCTTCAACAGGTTTCCGCACCGGCGGGTCACCAGCGGGTTTGGCCACTTCTTTCGCCTCTGGATCTTCGGGCTCTGCTTCTTTTTCTGCAACCACTGGTATCACCTCTTCCGTTTCTCCCTTAACAGGTGGTGTTATATTTTCAAGAGGCTTTTCAATTTCCTCTTGAACTACATCTTTCTCTATTGGCTCTTCCTCCTTTTGAGTTATTGCAGTTTCAACAGCTAACTGTGGTTGTTCCGCAAAACCGGCTTGGACCGTATTTTTATATTTTAAAATAGCCTCTGCAATTGCAGACCCCATTTGTGATTGTCCGGCTTTCGAATTTAGATAGGCCCCTTCAGAATTATTTGTAAGAAATCCTGTTTCGATCAATACACTAGGCATAAAAGTCTGATGCAAAACGATAAAACCAGCTTGCTTCACCTTTCTATTATTACGCTTTAACTTGCCTGAAAAATTATCCTGTATCATTTTGGCCAAAGCTATGCTCTGATCTAAAAATTCTTCCTGCATGATTGT
>CAZHJO010000127.1:0-7391 GCA_964532755.1 uncultured Maribacter sp.
TGTACCCCAGCGAACAGCCTCCTCAGTTGCAATTCCCATAGATCCGAAATAGGCTGCCATAACAATCGATACCAATGATAGTATAATGACCAACATGATAAAGAACTGTGTCTTAATCGCTAAATCGGCACTGATATAGGCAATAGTAATCAAGACCCCAAAAACAATGATATCGACCAGGAAGGCATTATGGCTCGGAAAAATTTCAAGCCATCCCTCCCTAAAACCAAAAATATACATGGTAACCGCCAGCCCTTGGGAAACATATCTCGGGATACCCAGACTGCCCCCCACTTCCAAGCCTAACGCTTGGGAAATAATCGCATAGGCACCTCCGGCACCAATGCGTATATTCGTAGTAATGGCCGACATTGAGAGGGCCGTAGTCAAGGTTATCAAAAAAGAAATTATGATGATCAACCATGCCCCCAAAAGTCCGGCATTACCTACTACCCAACCCATTCGCAGGTACATGATCACGCCTAGGATCGTCAGTAAGGTCGGCGTAAATACGCCGGCAAATGTTCCGAATTTTTTGATGTTCTTATTTGCTTCCTTCATGCTCGTGTTAAAACTAGAAAAATTTAACGGATTACAAATAATAATGTTCTACTATATAAAGCACCCAAGAAGAAAATTAAGAAAAGGGCAAGAATCGATCCGGCAAAAACAATGGCTAGAGACCATTCCAAGGGACTTTCAATGAGCACTGTCTTTAAATTGACAACCTCCTTAAGATCTGTACGGATCCTGGTAACAATCCGTCAAGTGTGATGTTCGCAATACGTACCCGTACCAATCTCAGGGTTGGGAAACCAACAGCTGCGGTCATTTTACGAACTTGACGAAACTTGCCTTCAGTTATAGTGATACTTAACCATGAATTGGGCCTATGTCTGGCCAATCTAATTCTTGTATCTGCAATAGGTAAGTTAGGCGATTCGCTTAATTTTTTGACCAAACATGGTTTAGTGCGATAGCGTGTCCCTTCGAATCCTATTTCAACACCATTTTTCAAGGTTTCTATGGCGCCAGGCATAATTACGCCATCCAGCTGTACGTAATACTCCTTTTCAATGCCTGAACGGTTAATGGTATCACTTAGTTTTCCATTCGTTGTCAAGAGCAAAAGTCCTTCTGATTTTTCATCCAAGCGCCCAACAGGCATTAACCCCTCGGGAAAATCATGTAGCTCGCTTAAAAATCGTTTTTTACGTACTTGCCTTTCTTCCCCCGAATTCAGTTGGCTCAACATCCCATAGGGTTTATAAATCTTGAAGTGTAGCTGTTGTAGATCTGGCATATTCAGACAAAAGTATAAAACCTATGTTATTTGGATTAATTACCAAATATCCTATCTAGATTTGGAAGGCATGCCTTTGAAATTGTAAATTCACTCGATCAAGTTCACACGATATGAAAAGGACCGCTATTGCCATTGTTTTATTAACAACAGTCTTGAATACCTTCTCACAACAGCGTAGGGCAAGAGATCTTGGCATCGAAATAGGTGTTTTGAAACCAGGGTCATACAATGCCATTACGGACGTAAAAGGTGTAAAAGTTGGGCATACTACGCTTCATAGTGGCGATAGTATTCGAACGGGTGTTACGGCAATCTTGCCACATTCTGGAAATATATTTCAACAGAAAGTTCCGGCAGCCATGCATATTGGTAACGGTTTTGGAAAGTTGGCGGGCTATAGCCAGGTAAAGGAATTGGGAAATATGGAAACACCCATTATATTGACCAATACCTTAAGCGTACCTACGGCATCAGATGCCTTGATTACGTATACTTTGGGGTTATCAGGTAATGAAAATGTACGTTCCGTAAATCCCGTTGTAGGTGAAACCAATGATGGGTATATGAATGATATACGTGGGAGACATGTTAAGCAAAAGCATGTCATAGAAGCCATAACAAATGCTACAACTGGCCCAGTAACTGAGGGAAGCATTGGTGCAGGTACAGGAACAGTCTGTTTCGGTTATAAGGGGGGCATCGGTACCGCATCGCGAGTGGTACCTGAAAAATTCGGGGGATATACCGTCGGGGTCCTAGTACAATCGAATTTTGGGGGAGTACTTGAAATCAATGGTGTTCCCATTGCTAAGGAACTCGATATTATCCCGCGGGCATTTCGTTATGACATCGATGGCTCGTGCATGATAATAATTATAACCGATGCACCGTTGGACACCCGTAATTTGGAACGCATGGCCAAAAGGGCAATGTTGGGCCTGGCAAAGACGGGAGGTATTGCCTCCAACGGTAGTGGGGATTATGCAATCGCGGTTTCTACGGCAGAACAAAATAGAATTCCGTATACCCCTACCACTATGGTTAGGAATACTGAATCTTTACACAATGAGTCCATCTCGCCATTGTTTTTGGCTACCATTGAGGCCACCGAAGAGGCGATTATCAATTCGTTGTTTGCAGGGCAAACCATGACAGGGCAAAATGGAAATCGCATTGAAGGTTTGCCTGTTGAGCAGGTTTTAAAAATCATTGCTGCATATAAAGGTCTAAAAAAGTAGGTTGTATGTACAGTTTATTAGATCGGAATAGCAGTAACGTTTGGTCAGAATATTACATCCTTTTTAGAAAGGGATACCATTTAAAAAAGGTGATACTCCGCCAAAGCCATTCCAAAGGGCCATACTGAAACTTGTTTAACCACCATTTACTCAATATCATTTGTCCGAGAATCACAAGGATTGAAATCAGGAATGTGTAGCTATTCCTTAACTCCACCAAATAGCCCAACCCCCAACCGAAGAACAGGAATGTACCCAACAGACTTTGGAAGACGTAGTTCGTCAATGCCATACGCCCATAGGGCGCAAATTTACCCAACCATTTTTGCCCTTTCACCTTTTTATATAGCATCACGAATAAAGTGATCAAAATAAAGGTCATCGCAATATTATTAAGATCAAAAGCGGTCAATCCTGCCATGGCCGTCCAGTTGTCAAAAGTTACATCTTCGCCCAATTGCATAAAGATCAAGGCGGTAATCACTATAGAAATGACAAAGAGTATGATTGAACCAATAAGTACTTTTTTGATCAATTTCTTGTTTTCCTTCATTTTTAAGAAAAAGCCTATGCGACCTGCATACAATCCCAATAGGAAAAAGCCAAAAGTGAGATAACCCCTGCTGAAAACCCCAAGTTGGAATTCCAATTTGTTCAAATGACCAATGGTTGAATTCGAAACAAAGATTTCCCTTAGCGAACCATGCTGTATAATATTGAAGTAGGTCAGGGCCTCAGGGTCATCTGGCATTATACCTCCTGGACTAAAAATATAATCCCCTTGGGTAATAGCAAAAACCATAAAACGACCCAATCCCAAAAACAATAATGCTGTACAGCCAAGCACCCATTTATTGCCCAATTTATAAAAGGGGATAAGGAATATGCCCAAAAGTGCATAAACGGTCAAGATATCGCCACGATAGAACATATGGTGCAAGCCACCGATTAGTAGTAAAATAAGTAGACGCCACAAAAAACGGGGACCAAAATGTTTACCCCTTTGCTGTCCATTATCCATTTGGATAAAAAAGCTCAGTCCAAAAAGAAAAGAGAACAAAGCAAAAAATTTACCTCTTAGAAAAATCGCGATAAAGCCATCCACAGCATAATCCATTGGGCCTACATGTAGGCCTTCCAATACATTCTGGGGTACTGCCGAACCAATAAAATTCTCCACAAAATGCACTATGACAATACCCGCGAGTGAAAAACCCCTCAAGGCGTCAATGATTTCAATTCTTTGTCTGGTCGGTTTGGCAGTCATTGTTCAGGCAATATTAGTTATAATTATATAGACATGATTTGTCCTAAAAGGTTACAGAAATTAGCATTAAAAATTATGGATATACGCTATTTGGACATGTAAGGCTTTCCTCTTTACGTTTTAAAACTTTCGTTAGGGTGCACAATCATTGAATCTGTATGAAGAATCCTATTCGACTGCAGATAATTAATATCGAATATAATGAGTTGTTTAGAACAGGGGAAATTTAAATTTGTTTTATATCGGCCCAATGAAAAAGAGAAGCATAATTTTGGGCATTTGCATTATTAAAGACACTTAATCCACTAAAGATTTAAAGCTGATTATTGGCCTTAAATGTTATTTCCCAATACTATTAACCCATATGAGAAACCATTCCCAAAACTTACGGTTCCTTAGTTAAGGTTATTGCGTGCATACCTATCATCATGGTAGGGGAACAATTTGTATATCTAAAGGTTGCATTAAGGAAATATTCTCTTGTACTTTCCGTAATATCCCGCCAGTCGCCGTCTGCCTTATATCTTTTATGGGAGTTAGTCTCATCCAATTCCACTCTTGTTAGTCTAAACTGTTTATGGTCGCCAAGGGGATCCATAGGTTCCATTGTCGCTGAAAGTGAGCCTATATGTTCCCTTCGCTTTGTAGCACTTTCAGGAGGTCTTCTTGGTATAGATACATCAAAACTCGCTGTAATCTCATTGGCAGGGGAAGTTTCAAAGGTGATAAAAATTTGACCGGTCACAGGTTTATCCAATAAATTTCCAAGGGTTTCAATATCTACCCTCCAGCTCCCCAACAAACAGGGATCAACAAAGGAATCCTCTTCATTGGAAAGTGAAATAATTTCTGGTCGAAATTGCTGTGAGGAAAATTCTGTTTCTGGAATAGGGCCACATAGCAATGTGAGGAAGAAAATAAAACGGTAAATAAACATCGTGATTGTGCTTTTGAGTTTGTTATTGTTCAGGAGGTGATTTTACTCCGGATCTACCTAATTCGTTACTAAATATGAACGAAACACTATTCTATGGTACAAAATAAAATATCGCGCATCAAGTAATTATGTGTAAATGGGAATTATTAGTGTATCGATATCAATATCATTGTAGGGCTGCCAAGGATGATTTAATTCAATGGCATTTTTTTCACGCATCTTAAAAACAATAGTATACGCTATTTAAAGCATAACGATTCATAACAAGTGTCGAAAACAGATAAAACATATAAACAAAATACATGTAAAGGAATTCACAGATAATTGCGAGAATCAAATTGGAATATAATGTGTAGTTTAGAACAGGGAAAATTTAAATTTGTTTTATGACGGCCCAATATCCTAAAAAAGTATGGCTGAATGGTGAGGTTTTGGATGCAGCGTCGGCAAGGATATCGGTGTTTGATCGAGGTTTTTTATTTGGCGATGGCATCTATGAGGTAATGGCCCGGATGGGAGGTCGCTTTTTTTATGAACAAGCGCATCTAAAACGCTTGAATGAATGTCTTCAAAAGATAGATATAGCTCTTGATACCCGCAGATTAGTCCTAGCAATTCCCAAGCTTCTCGAGGAATCGGATTTAATCAAAAACGATTGCCTATTATATATTCAAGTGAGTAGGGGTGTGGCTCCAAGAAAACACGCTTACCCCCATGATATTGAACCAACCGTGATGATGTACGCTACGCCAAAATCATTTCCCGATATAAATACCATTAATTCATGTGTAAGGACAATGCCTGATTTTAGATGGTCGCGTTGCGATATAAAAACAACCTCGTTATTAGGGAATGTGATGGCAAATGAATACGCGATGCAGCATGGTTGTTATGAAACCCTCCTCGTACGCCATAATCTCATAACCGAAGCTTCACACTGTAATGTGTTTTTTGTGAAGGAAAACATTGTTTATACCCATCCGGCGAATGAATATATATTGGACGGTATTACCAGACAGGTAGTTTTGGAACTTTGCGATAAACTAAATTTGGAAATTTGCGAAAAAGGTATTTCTAAACAACACATGACAGCAATGGATGAGGCTTTTTTGACTGGGACAAGTACACAAATTGCCTCGATAAAACAAATAGATGAACATTTCTATTATAAGGGTGATGATATTGGTGAAATCACCAAAAAACTGCAAAATGGGTTTCTTGATTTAAAAAGATCGGTTCAATAAGCATCGAGCTGATACTATTGTGCACCTTGGCTTCACTTTTTGGCTTTAATGTACTTTTCAATCACCTTTTCGCTGCTCTTCAGCGCCATTTTATCGAGTTTTGTAGAAATCATCTCTTTACCACCTTCTTCCAATTCGGTAATATGGAATCGCATCTCTTTATCTACAAGACCTCCATAACCTACATTGGTTTTCCATACTCTTGCCAAATCACTTTTTCTAATAATCCGCACCTCTACGGCAAGATTCAAATGGTAGGTACGCCATTTTGTAGGTCCGTAAGTTGCTTTCCACCCCAATAGGGGAATTATTACTTCAACAATATAATCGGCATCAAGGGCTTCATATTTAGATACCTCCTTAAGCTCGGCTGGCATCATAAATTCAGATGCTTCTTCTTTTACCTCCAAATTTGACATTAGACCATTGGACTCCAACAAACTTGCTAAATTTTTCTGAACCCTTGCAGAAGGGTAAAAACGATGTCGTTCCCTGTTATCCGCAATGTCAGACTGGGTTAGGTCTGCTATCAAGCCAACACCGGCAGCATCTTTTGGGGTCATAAAATGCAAAGGAGGGGCTTCATATCGTACCAAAAGTACTTTAGCCGATTTTAGGTCCTCCTTGGTCTCCGATGTAAGTTTTGCCTTTTTCTGACCTGAAGCGATATTTGAAGACAAAACAAAAACAAAAAAGTAAACTACGTTTTTTATAAGTTGCTTATTCATAAGAGTATGATCATTGTTTTTAAAATAATTCGGGGAGAGCTTTTCAACTTATACCGTCTTCCCTGCAAAAGCAATATAGAGGACCAATAATCCAAACAGCAATAACCCGGACCAATGCCAAATAGGCCTTTTGGCCTTACCTTTGTTTTGGTTGTATTGATTTAAGACTTCAGGAGGGAAATTCTTCTTCTCCAATGTTTTTTTACAATGGGTACATTCAGAGAATGCCTTACTTCCCATCGGAAATGTTGGAATCCAAAAAACATGGGCATATTTTCCATAAACAGAAAATTGTTGGGTTCCTTGATTGTTACAATAGTCACAGGAACTTTTACCTTCAAAAGTCCCAATTTTACTTGCGCGTTTTCCGAATATTATCATAATCAAAATTTGGTTAATGTTATCAATGTTTAACGGCATTGGACTATTGTTATTGTCCTTTTGGTTTCCGATCGATATATATAACAAACCGAAAACCTAGCATATGATGGTTTAAGACAAGGATCTATTATTCCACTATGCTCCATTCTCTAATGAAATCACATTGAAAAAAGAAGGGAAATACCCGTTGCTTTTTGTTCGATAATCAATATTTTTAAGGAAACCACCAAACGCAACGATTATGGCATTTGAACAAAATAATTATGTTGATTTTCATTGCCATTCAGCGA
>CAZHJO010000128.1:0-7323 GCA_964532755.1 uncultured Maribacter sp.
AAAAAGAGACGAATGTTCATTTTTTTGTTCTCATATTATGTGCTTCGATCTTTACACTTGGCATAATCATGTACATTGTAGATTTTTATAAGCACGGCAAACCCAATGATGAAGCCATGGAAACCGTGGCTGTATAAAAGATAGCAATTATAGTATCAGGGTTTATGATTAAAGGTAGGTAGTTAGTGTTCCAATAATCATAAACCCTTGTATTTTAAAGAATTATAATTCAAGTATGGAAACATTGATTGGCAAAGCACCATATTATCATACCATAGGCAAGGAAGTTGAGGTGTTTGAACATGCCTATAAAAGCAAGATTCCTTTTTTATTGAAAGGACCCACAGGAACTGGTAAATCTAGATTTATCGAATATATGGCCCATGAGCTGAACAAGCGATTGATAACCATTTCCTGTCATGAAGAAACTTCTTCAACAGATTTAATTGGGCGTTACATAATCAAGGGGGCCGAAACAGTTTGGATGGATGGTCCCTTGACCATTGCCGTTAAAGAAGGTGCGATTATATATTTGGATGAAATAGCAGAGGCGAGACCCGATGTCATTGTGGCCATACATTCACTTACCGATCATAGGCGTGAATTGTTTATTGATAAATTAGGGGAAACCGTAAGGGCACATGAAGACTTTATGTTGGTGGCATCCTTTAATCCAGGATACCAGCGTGGGTTCAAAGAGCTAAAACCATCGACCAGACAGCGTTTTGTTGCAGTTTCCTTTGATTATCCCGAGGCTAGGATTGAACAGGAAATATTGGTTTCTGAAACGGGTATTGACGCGGGAACTGCGAAGAAACTGGTAAATATAGCTGCAAAAATCAGGAATTTGACTGAATTGGGATTAACGGAGACTGTTTCGACCCGTTTATTGGTCGATGCCGCGAAATTGATTCATAGCGGCCTCCCGAAACGGCTTTCTGTACGAGTGGCGGTAGTTGAACCTTTAACGGATGACCTAGAGGTTGTTGAAGCATTAAAAGACCTGTGTGACCTAATGATATAATACCTTTATCAATGAAGTATGTTTGAGTTTGAGCCCGATGAGTATCTGTTCACCAAATTTGCCCATTATTTCAAAAGAAGAAAAAAGGCAAAGCAGGAGCTCATTGCCCATGCCGTAAAACTTGAGGACCTTAAACCCCGGTTGACCATTTTTGCCCGAGCCATAACCGGCAGGGCAATAGAAATTTATGATGCAGAGCGGGAGGGAGGCTTTAGAAATGACAATTTCTTTCTTCCAACAAAATTTACGGATTTTCAATCCACAAATGAAAATATAGCGTTCTATCTGTTCCGTATTTTGTACTTATCCGTACAAAAGAACTTGGACTTGAATTGGAAAGACAATAAAGAACATGAACTCAAAGAATCCCAAGAAAAGGCCTTGTCTACCTCAAAACAGGTCTTGGAATCCTTGTTTGAGCAATTCCCGATAACGAGAGAATACCACGAGAAATTCAAAGCGTACTACGAGCAATTTTCAAAAGATAATCAATCGGCCGATTATTCCTTTATTTATGGCAAATGGATGCGGGATTCGCCCAGTAATGAGGCTTCGAAACAATTAGAGAACTTTTCGGATCGGGTCAAAAAGGCAGAGGAGGAAAAGCCCGAGACCATTCTGAAATCAAATGCGGTCGAGGAGATAATTTCCGTTCAAATTGATCAAAAACAGATGGATGATGCCGTACTACAACATCAATTTGAAAAAGTGGAAACAGCGGAGGAATTCGGTGGTAATTTTCGGGACATGGACGGGGATGATGAGCTTGACGAGCATTCAAATGCCCTGGAGGAGCTTACTATGAAATATACCGTTCGTGTCGATGATACCGCCCATTCGGTATACCAAGCCGAATTCATCGAAAACACGACCATTGCGGAGAGTGCCGAAAACGATACGACAGGCTATCACCTTACCTATGACGAATGGGATTATGCCACTAGGTCTTATAAAGAGGATTTTTGCAAGGTATATCCTAAAACAAACTTAAAGGCCGATGTTGATTATTACAAAAGAACCATTTCCAAGAACAATTCCACATTGACCGGTTTGCGTAAAATGTTGACCACGGTTAATAATAAATTCCAACAGCAGCGGAGACAGACCCAAGGGGAGGAATTTGATATAGATGCAATTACCGACCTATTCGTAGATGTGCATTCCAGACATACACCATCAGATAAAATTTATCTGTCCAAAAGGAAAAAAGAAAAAGATCTCTCTATTTTATTGTTGTTGGATGTTAGCCTTTCCAGTGACGGTTATGCCGCAGGGAATAGGGTAATAGACGTGGAAAAAGAAGTTTCAATTCTTTTCGGGGAAATTTTGGATGAATTCAATATCGATTTTTCAATAGATTGTTTTTATTCAAAAACTAGAAACCACTCAACCTATTTGACCATCAAAGGATTTGATGAGGATTGGAACAGGGCCAAGTTCAAGGTTGGCGCGGTCGAACCAAGCGGGTATACGCGAATAGGTGCAGCTCTAAGGCATTCGGGAGCCATGTTGGATAAAAGGGATACCAAAAATAAATGGGTGGTTCTTATCTCAGATGGGAAGCCCAATGATTATGATAAATATGAGGGCAAGTATGGAGTTAATGATGTGAAACAAGCCTTACGAGAACTCAACGAGCGTCAGATCAATTCCTATGCCCTGGCTATTGAAGCACAGGCCAAATATTACTTACCGCAAATGTTCGGTCAAAACCATTATCAGATTCTTACCACTCCAGTTGAGCTGTTACAATCACTGGTGAAATTGTATGAAAAGATCAAACATCAAAGTTAAGTGAGAACAAAGTTTATAGACTATAAAAATATTTATTTTCCCCCTGGAGGAATTCTGATTTGGATTATCATTTTTTTGGAGTTGATTACTTTTGGAGTTGCTCTTGTTGTCATGGCGTATTACAGTAAGCAGGAACCCGAGATATTCCATACCTCAAGATTGCAATTGAGCGCTACCATGGGAACTATAAACACGTTGTTTTTGATAACAAGCGGGTATTTTATGGCCCGTTCGGTGGGCTATTTGAAAAATGGCAATAAAGACCGATCAGTAAGGTTTTTAAAACTTGCTATGCTCGGTGGTTTTTTGTTCTTGGCTTTGAAGAGTCTAGAATATTTTTTTAAGATAGAAGCAGGCCTAACCCTTGGGTACAATACATTTTTCACATTTTATTGGATGTTGACTTTGTTCCATGTTATTCATGTTATCGTTGGTCTGGTCATTTTGGCTTCTGTTTTTTTTGGATTAAGAAAAGCAAAACCCACTGTTTCCTTAGAGGATATGGAGGCCAGCGCGGCCTTTTGGCATATGTGCGATTTAATATGGTTGCTTTTGTTTCCAGTAATTTATCTTTCGTTTTAATATGCACCAAACAGCGAAAATTTACAGTGTTTTGATTTTGTTAACGGTTTTGTCTGTAATTGCTTCCATTTCTTCTTCATTTATTTCCGTAATAATGATATTGGCCGCCTTAAAGTTTATAGGGGTATCATTTTACTTTATGGAGCTCAAAAAAGCACATGCTTTTTGGAAGTACGGATTATTGCTCTTTTTGATATTATTTCTGATATTGATTTTATACGCGCACCAAAATTAGAAAAAGGGATGACCAAAAAGAAAAACCCCGTGATTTTAAACCACGGGGTCTCCATAAGTGTAGGCCGGCTAGAATCGATAACCTACTCCTAATCCAATAACCAATGGGTTAATATCAACATCCGCACCAACAGTTGCCCCTAAAGCAGTTGTTGCATTTACAGTTGCATCAGTCTGAATGAATATTTTCTTAACATCCAAATTTAAGAACCAGTCGTCACTTAAATCATAATCCAAACCGCCTTGAAAAGCAAAGCCAAAACTGCTTTCATATTCTACCTCATCGGCAACAGGTCCTTCATCTGCTCCATAAAATAAGGTAAGATTAACGCCTGCCCCCAAATAGGGTTTTAAAGCTCCCCCTGTAAAATGGTACTGAAGCGTTAATGTAGGTGGTAATAACCACACATCACCTAATTCAATATCACCAGCTGCAGTACTAACAGCTTTCACATCATGTTTGGCAGTACCTAAAATCAATTCCGCGGCCCAATTTTCACTAAAGAAATATGTGAAATCGAGTTCGGGTACCACGGCTGTTGAAATTTCAACATCACCGCCTATGGTTTCTATGGTTGCACTTTCATCGGGTGCTATGACCAGACCTCTCAGTCTTATTTGCCATTTACTGAAATCTGTCGAAGAACTACCATCATTCTGTGCTTGAATCGAGATGGTAAACAAAATGCCCACCAATAAACTTGCTAATACTTTTTTCATTATTACTATGGTTTTAGTTAAATTTTCGGCTAAAGTAAATTGATAAAAAACCGCCATCTATGACATATGTCATAGATGGTTTTTTTCATATTATTAATTGCTTTGCCCCTTGGATTTGGGAAAATCAAAAATGCCTAGCACTTAGTAGTTTTTGAAGTAATTCGGGCCCCTCATAAGTACAATACTTTTTTTCAATAGATTGAATGCCGATATTATTATTAGATGAAATAAGAATTCTAGCAATTTGTTTTTTGAAAGAGCGTCAAATTCTGATACTCTTTTTTTTATGTGTAACAATTGTTGCAGAATATGTCATTATTAAACCTCAATTTTACCCTAAACTATTTCGGTAATGTCAAGGATTGTTGTTTTGGGCGCTGGTATATCGGGCCATGTCGCCGCATCACATTTACGAAGAAAGTTATCTAAAGAACACGATGTAATCGTGGTTTCCCCCAATGGTAATTATCAATGGATACCTTCCAACATTTGGGTAGGTATTGGAAGAATGAAACCCAAGGATATACTTTTCCCCCTAGCACCTTTGTACAAAAAGAAAGGAATCGAGTTCAAACAAGCCAAAGTTGCAACCTTTCACCCTGAGGGAGATGAAGAATTAAATAACCCTTATGTTGTCATTGAATATGTGATTGGTGAAGCCAAGGGTACTAGAGAAAAAGTTACTTATGACTATTTAATTAATGCCACGGGCCCAAAATTGGCCTTTGATATGACTGAGGGACTGTCGCCCGCAACCAATAAGGCCTATTCAGTCTGTACGTACACACATGCAAATGAAGCTTGGCAAGCTTTGAACACCCTGATTCAGGAGATGAAAAAGGGTAAAAAAGCAAAAATCCTTATTGGTACAGGGCATGCAAAATCTACCTGTCAGGGAGCGGCCTTTGAATATATACTGAATGTGGAACAGGAATTACGTAGGCACGGTGTTCGTAATAATGCTGAGTTGACCTGGATTGCCAATGAACCAAAGCTGGGTGATTTTGGTATGGACGGAATGTTACTCAGTTATGGCAGTAATATCATGAAATCGAGTGAAATGGTCGAAATGGTCTTTGAGGACCGTGGAATCAAATGGATCATTGGGGCCGGGGTCAATAAAATTGAAGACGGTGTTGCCCATTATGAAACTTTGGAAGGGGAGTTCAAATCGGAAACCTATGATTTCGCGATGCTTATTCCGGCTTTTACGGGCCATGGTTTTAAGGCTTTTGATAAAAAGAACGAGGATATTACAGACAGACTTTTTAAAGGATTTATGATTGTCGATGCGGATTATACACCAAAACCTTATGAAGAATGGACAGTTCAAGATTGGCCAGAAACCTACCAAAATCCAACTTATCCCAACATATTTGCACCGGGAATCGCCTTTGCCCCTCCCCATCCCATTTCAAAGCCTAGGGTAAGTAAGAATGGCACACCAATTTCACCATCACCACCACGCACAGGAATGCCATCGGGTATTACGGCAAAATTGGTGGCAGATAATATTATTGATACGATTAAGAATAATAAAACAACAATACACCACAAAGGATCAATGGGAAATATGGGGGCTGCGTGTATAGCCTCTGCTGGTTATGGCATGACCAAAGGAAGTGGTATTAGCATTACCACCTTCCCCATAATACCGGATTATAAGAAATACCCGGATACGCAGGGTAGAAGATTAGGTAAGACCTTTGGTGAAATAGGTTTGGCCGGGCACTGGTTAAAATTGGCGTTGCACTACGCCTTTTTGTACAAAGCTAAAATGAAACCTTTTTGGTGGTTGATTCCGGAATAGGAATCAAACCAATAAAAGTTGATTCCGGAATAGGAATCAAACCAACAAAAGTTGATATCGGAATAAAAAAGAATACAATGACACGAAGAATTTCCCGAATGAAACGTTTTTATATGATGAATCCGATAATTCAATTTTTCAAGTTCATCTATTTAAGTTTAAAAGTATTGGTCATTGTTGCTGGTGGCCACGGGGGAACCCGAAATGTTGATCAATGAGGTCCATATTTCATTGATTTGTTTGGTTGTTGATAAAAGGCACTCGGCGTAAGTCGGGTGCTTTTTCTGCATATTTATATGCTAAGCAAATCATAAGCCGTATTTTAGAGTTCTAAAATAAAGCACATGATAGTTCATCATTTTGAATCAGAATTCTCTGTTTTAAATCGTTTTATTGCCGAAATACGGGATATAAACATTCAAAAGGACCCTATGCGCTTTAGACGCAATATCGGGCGTATTGGAGAAGTGCTTTGCTATGAATTAAGCAAGACCTTGAATTATGACACCAAAACGGTTCAAACACCATTTGGGACAAAGGAAATCGCTTTGCCCATAGATAAACTCGTACTTTGTTCGGTCTTACGAGCTGGTAATCCATTGCATCAAGGATTATTGAATTATTTTGATAGAGCTGAAAATGCCTTTATATCGGCCTATAGACATCACCCGAACGGAGGCGATGACTTTGAGGTCATTGTGAAATACTTCGCAGCACCTTCTTTGGGCAATAAAACCTTAGTCCTTACTGATCCTATGTTGGCAACTGGTAGAACCTTGGAGAATGTTTTAAAAGTATTGAAAAGTCATGGCCAACCAAAACAGATTCACATTATATCGGTCATAGGTTCAAAAGAGGGGGTTGAATATGTGAAAAACGTATTTCCAGAAGGTACGCATCTTTGGATTGCTGCCATTGATGATGAACTTACAAGTAAAGGGTACATCATCCCCGGAATTGGCGATGCAGGTGACCTCGCATTTGGCCCTAAGCTTTAGCTAAAACCCAATTACTTCAAATAGATTACGTCTATCCCGCTAATTTCAGATGCTATTTTCTCGGTAACATAAGTTACTGTCAAGTTTATTCCGTCGGTCTAATTTTGTCCCAAATTAATTAGATAATGAAGAAACTACTTTTGATAATGGCATTTTTTGGC
>CAZHJO010000129.1:0-7313 GCA_964532755.1 uncultured Maribacter sp.
TCGGGAGTTTCTACCAGTCCACGTCCAAATAACATCGTCCAGATGCGATTTACAAAAACTCTAGCCGTTAGAGGATTGTTCTTATCGGTTATCCATGCTGCAAGTCCCAATCTATTTTGTGGCAATCCCTTGGGGAAAGGATAAATGGTCTCGGGTGTACTCGGATCAACCGAATCAGTTGGTTGGTCGTATTCACCCCGGTTTAGGACAAAGGACGTCTTCGGCGCGGAATCGTTCATGACCATCACCTTTATCTGGGTATTTTCTTCCATATTAATAAAAGAAAGCAAATCTTTGGTTTCATCCGCTGAAATCTCAATATACGGTGGATCCGCGTAATATTTTTGGTTTTTTGCCTGTACGGCATCCATCTGTAATCCCTTTTCATCTACCTGATTAAAAAAAGAAAACAATTCATAATAATTCTTTTGTGAGATGGCATCATATTTATGATCATGGCAACGTGCACATTCCAAAGTAAGGCCAAGAATACCCTTACCTAATGTGTTTGTACGGTCTAGGACGTAGTTTACACGATATTCCTCCTGTATAACACCACCTTCTTGAGTAATGGGATGGTTTCTATTGAAGCCTGTGGCCAAAACCTGTTCCTTTGTTGCATTGGGAAGAAGATCACCTGCCAATTGCCATGTTAAAAACTCATTATAGGGCAAATTTTTATTAAAAGCATGAATCACCCAATCCCGCCACGGCCACATTGTTCTATAACTATCATCTTGATAACCATGCGAATCTGCATAGCGGGCCAAATCTAACCATGATTGTGTCATGTACTCCCCATAACTTGACGAAGCTAAAAACTGATCTACTACATATGATATGTCATTCGAATGATCGTTCAATAATCCTTTAACTTGTTCCGGGTGAGGTGGGAGCCCCGTAAGATCTAAACTGATTCTGCGAATCAATGTTTCAGTTGTAGCTCTTTCAGAAGGAAATAAGTTGTTCAATTCCAGTTGTTGAAGAATGAATGCATCAATTTCATTATTTCCCCATGGTGATTTCTCAGATTTTGGCACATCCTTTTTTAAAGGCGGAATAAAGGCCCAGTGTTTTTCAAAGTTGGCACCCTGCTCAATCCATTTCTTAATCAATTTCTTTTCGTAAGTACTCAACCTTAATTTAGAATCAGAGGGAGGCATGATCACCTCGGGGTCATCGGCAATAATATGCAAATAGGCGCTACTTTTCTTTGGTTTCCCTGGTACTAATGCGAATTTTCCTGGACTTTCCCTTAACTCAAGAAAAGCGGTCTTCTCCAGGTCCAGTCTAAGACCGGCCTTTCGTTTATTCGCATCCGGACCGTGGCAGGTATAGCAATTGTCTGAAAGAATAGGTTTAATGTGAAAATTATAGTCCACAAAATCCGGAATACCTAAATCAAGACTTTCATCTTTAGTCATACCGAACATTCCTTTTTTTAAAGCTAAAAGGAACGCTGTTAAACATACGAGAATAACTAAGACCAATAATTGTTGTCTCATGGGGATTTAAGTAAAAAACCGAGCTAATTAGCTAAAGTTAACCAATTCTGGAAAAAAAAAGAACATTTCATTTTGTCCCTAAAATCTGAAGTAGACTATTTTTAGTTAATTAGTCCTGGAAATGTACTGTTGTTCCACTGTTTGAAGGTGTTTTCGGATTTCTGAACTATAAATACATCAATATCGGACATAGCTTTTATAAATTCAGTGGTTTGTGCAATACCCATAACACTAAAAGCCGATGCGAAAGCATCGGCTTCCGTGGCATTTTTTGCAATTGTGGTTACTTGAATACTTTTGCTTAATGCCAAACCGGATGACGGATCAATGATGTGCGAATATCGTATTCCATCAATTTCCACAAATTGATAAAAATCACCAGATGTTGCAATGGCTGCATTCTTCAATCTGATTCTTTTAACCACCTCAACATCTTTTTCGTTATAATACGAAAATGCCAAATTCCAGTATTCCCTATTGGGGGGTGGATTACTCACTCGAAGATCACCTCCCATATCTACCAAGGCCGAACTAACACCATGTGATTTAAGTACTTTTATAACTTCATCCGCTGTAAAACCCTTCCCTATACCTCCTAAGTCTAATTTCATTTCCTTGGCATGTAATTGAATCATATTTACATTTGGGAATGTGATAAGCTTATATCCAATACGTTGTTTCGCTTCAATCAATTTAGCCTTTGCTGGAAGTATTCGAGTTTTCCTAGTCGTTCTCCAAAGTTCAATTAGTGGTCCGGCAGTTATATCGAAAGCTCCTTTGGTAAGCACTGAAATTTCAACTGATCTTTGAAGAATTCTAAACAAATCACTGCTAACAACAACTTCTTTTTTATATAGTTTTGTCAGTGAATTAAGCTCACTGGTAAGGAGGTAATCGCTTAATTTTTCATTGAGCTCATCGATACGATCAAATGCCTTAAGAGCAATAGTATCGGCCTGCCCTTGGTTTGATGCATAGAATACCAACCGAATCTGAGTACCCATTTGTTGGTGGGCGTACTCATATCGCTCTTGGGCATGAAGCCCAAAATAAGTAAAAAGCAAAAAGATTACATAAAAGCAATTCACCAAAAAACCACTTTGGAAATTTGTAAAGGGGCTATTTAAACTATCAGTTTTTTGCAAAAACCAAATCGAAATTAACCGTAACATCATCACCGACCACAATGGTGCCGAACATTGCTGTTGGTGGATCCATATTGTAATCCTGTAGTGTGATTTTATAACTTCCTGCTAGCTGAACACTGTTTGCGGAATTATTTACGCTAGCAGTAATATTAACGTCCTTCTCAACACCAGCAACATTCATTTTACCAGCAATGTTTTGATTATCACCAGATGCAAAGGCTACATCAGTAGCGGAAAACATGATCTTTGGATGCTCCTCCTTTTTAAGTGCATTATGTGTCTTTTTGTCCATTGTTGCACCACGAGTACTAATAATACTAGCTACTTCAACATCAAAGGATATTTCTTTGAACACATCTGTATCCATTACTAACGAACCATTACAAGTGTTTGCAGTAACCGTCCAATCATGGAGTGTTGAAGTTCCATCAACTGTCAACATACTTTCATCGGATAATGAATAATTCTCTTGGGACCAACCAACAGAAAAACAAAAAACTACCAACAAGGCAACTATTAGATTTTTCATTTTATTTATATAAAGTTTATATAGTACTATTAACAAAAAACGGACCAAATCCTATCCTTCGTCCAAAACCATCTGCCAAAATTTATCCTGTTCTTCCTGGCTTGGTTGATTTTTTGGACTCACCAATCGCATACCAACAAAGTTGGAATCTGTGAACCACCAAAAACTTTTTGGAATCTGTGGATCACGCTTTTGTAATTTAACGCTTGAGGCCCTTCTGGCAGCTGAACGTAAACCTTCTGCATCATCATCCCAAGAACCACCTCTAATTACCCTAGGGTGAAATACCCTAGGTATAACCCATGGATTTTTAGCTTCTGTACTGGCATAGGCATCTCCCTTGTATTGGTCCATTGTCCATTCTGCAACATTGCCATGCATATCATACAATCCCCATTTATTGGGAAGTTTAGTTCCGACCTTGGCATATTTACTGTTTGAATTTTTATAGTAAATGGCATACTTTGCCAATTCTTCCTCCGAATTTCCAAACCCATACATGGTCTGGGAACCTGCTCTGGCGGCATATTCCCATTCGGCTTCTGTGGGTAATCTATAAAAACGTCCGGTAATTTTACTTAACCACTTGCAGAATACCAGTGCGGAATAGGCCGACATGCTCACCGCTGGAAAATCATCCTTGCCCATACCATAGGAAGGATCTTCATAAGGGGGACTCGGTCTAGTAATCGCGTCAATAGCATTTAGTTTATCTGCTTCCAAACTCTCAAAAAGGGGCTGGTTTTGTTTAAAGAAAAGCTCGAATTCACGCCATTTTACCTCATATTTACCCATCCAGAATGCATCGAGCGCTACCATTTTTTGCGGGCCTTCATCTTCTTTTCTATTTGCTTCGTTGGCCGGACTACCCATAAGAAATTCCCCTTCGGGCACCAACACCATATCAAATGATAAATTGGCAACAGGAATAGTCTCAGTATAGACCTTATTTACATTTTCCGTAGTGGAATTTGATTTTTCCTTTGCCGGATCAACAGTTGCAATAGATGATTTACAAGCGTATAATGCTATTAGGACGAGGAAAAACAAAAAAATACGATGCGGAAATTTAAAAATTCGTTTTGATTGGATTATCATTGGTAGATTTTTGATAAAATTATTAAATTTTAACGTCAATAAATAGTATTCAAGGCATAATATTTATGTACTGTTCAAAGCCTAATGTATGTCTTAGGGTATCTTGGAAGCTTCTTAATCAGAGAATCACAATTTTAACTGGGAATGTTAAATGCAACAAGAAAAAAACAACTTATACGTATATAATATTTTTCAATAAGACGAGGACGTAATGTTAGTATGAAACTTGAGTTCCTTGTATAAAACCAACGATTATTGTCCTAAATCGATGATTTCAAACGAAACCAGTTCATTATCCTGAAACGCCACCTTTATTTCAATAGGATTACAACAAACCTCACAATCCTCAACATAGGTTTGTTGAATTACCGAGGAATCAACCAACATGGAAATTTCTTCCCAACAATGAGGGCATTGAAAGAAATGTTCATGCATTTTTTAGAGTTCCACGTTTAGCAACTGACCTGTTAATTGAAGTAATTGAAGCTCCGCTAGTTTAGCATCGTATTTTGCCAAATTCTTATTGGTCTGTGCATTCAAAAGATTAATCTGTGCCTGCCTAAATTCAATGGAAGTAATTCTACCCAACTGAAATTGCTCTTTAGAGCGATCAAAATTGTTTTGATTGGTAATTACGTTTTGCTCCTGGATATTAAAAATCTTCAATCTATTTTCATAAATGGACAAGGCGTTCTGAATGTCGCGATTTACTTCAAGCTCTACTTGTTTTTTGAGCAATTCCTGGTTCTCATAGGCAATTTTGGCATTTTTAACCCGAACTGTTGTTCCTCCCCCATCGAAAAGATTCCAGGTAAGGCTGGCTCCCAATCCAAAATTCTTATTGTCGTTATTGGTCCCGGGAAAAAATGCCGAGGGTGCACTTTGGTTCAAATTCCAGCCATAAGATCCGTTGAGTCCTATTTTGGGCAAGTATCCTGATTTTTGAACTTTAATGTCATAAGCGTTGATACTCAATGTTCTCTCGGTCTGCAATAACGCCACATTATTCAATGTAGCCTGTTCAATGAATTCTTCCAGTTGCAGTTTTGGAATAAACATAATCAGGGTATCAACAGCATATAATTCATTTAAGTTTTGATTCAAAAGCACATTGAGGTCGCGCTTGGTATTTGATAACTGTTGTCTCGCATTTAAAACGTTGATACTGTCATTGGTAATATCAACCTGGGCATTTAAAATATCCAATTTGGTATTTTGCCCATATTCGAAGGCATACTCCGATCTTTTAAAACGGTCTCTTGAAATTTCCAATGCCTGTTTGAACACATTTTCATTCTCGGTGAGTCTCGCTACTTCAAAGTAGACACTAAAAAGCTGCAATATGGTATTTTCAATGGTCTCCCTTGCCTGGAGCTCTGATAGTTGGTATTGCTCCTTTAGGCCTTTGAAATTATAAAGCCGACCCAAACCATCAAACAATGTATAATTGACATTTAAGGCCGAGTTATACCTTTGTGCCTCAGCTTGATTAATTTCAACATCGGCTCTAGGGCTTCCGTCCTGATTGAGTTGACCTGGGAATTCTATAACAGAATCGTCTCTCGTATAATTGGCACTTGCCGTACCAGTTAGCGTTGGCAGATACCCAGAGTTCAGAACACTCTTGTTGTTTTTGGCCACTTCTACCTGATTCTTGGCTACATTAATACCGTAGTTGTTCTCCAAAGCAAGGGCAATGGCATCTTGTTTTGATAGCATTTTTTCCTGGGCATTGAGTCCTAATATTGCCAAACAAAAAAGTATTAAAAATGGTAAACTATTTTTCATTATTCTATTACTTCAGGTTCTTTTGATAATTTAAGATTGACCATTTTAATTTTAGCCCTTGTGTTTCCCTGAAACCGCAACATTTAAATGGACTTCCTCCGCTTGTTCCTTAATGGCTCTCTCAACTTCCTCCTTTGTGATATCCTTTCCGGTTTTCAACCATTTTGAGCTTACTTTGACCTTATTGCTAAATGCAAGGAATATGGGCAACATTACCAAAGTCAATACAGTGGCAAAAGCAATACCGTAGGCAATGGAAATGGCCATTGGTATCAGGAATTGGGCTTGTCTGCTAGTCTCAAGCATCAAAGGCGCAAGACCGGCTATAGTAGTTACAGAGGTTAGGAAGATGGCCCTGAATCTTGACCGACCAGCTTCGTATAGTGCATCATCAAAACTCATTCCACGTCTCAAGTTTCCATTGAATTTACCAATGAGGACCAAACCATCATTGACCATAATCCCTATCAAGGCTATTACACCCAACAATGAAAGGATATTAATAGGAAAACCATGGATCCAATGTCCCCAACCAACAGCTGTAACACTAAAAGGAACAAGCAATAGCAACATTAAGGGTTGACTAAAACTTCGGAAGGTAAATGCAATTGTAATGTATATCAATAGCAACACAATAGGACCTACCCATCTAAAAGACCTAGCCATTTTGCCTGCTTCCCTATTCTGTCCTTCATAAGATGGCGTTACCGTAGGGTATTTAGATAGAATCTCTGGCATAACATCGTTTTGTATTTCTGCCATGATATCGGTTGCACTGGTCGTATTTGCATCTTGAAGGTCTGCAGTAATTTGTATTTCTCGCCTACCTTCCAATCTGTTAATTGCCACATCTCCCCTCTCAATGCTATAATTGGCAATCTCTTTTAGTGGCACACGATTGCCACTTGGAGTTACAATGCGCATTTCATCGAGATCGGCAATTGAAGAACGATTTTCACGGTCATAGCGTACCCATACCCTGATTTCGTCCTGACCGCGCTGAAAACGTTGCGCTTGGGTTCCAAAGAAACCAGCCCTTACCTGGTTCATAACGGTCCTTAAATCCAATCCCAACAAATAGGCGTTTTCCTTAAGGTCCAATCGTATTTCCTTAATACCTGCCGGATCATTGTCCGCAACATCCTTCAAAGCAGAGTTATTGACCATGGCGGTTTTCAATTCGGTTTTTACAGCCTTTAATTCGGCAATATTATTCCCTAAAAGGGAAACCGAAACAGGATCTCC
>CAZHJO010000130.1:0-7312 GCA_964532755.1 uncultured Maribacter sp.
ATCGGCTTTTTTGGCCAATTCAATGGCATGCTTTCTCCTTAGCGTATAATAGAACTGCACATTGCCCAACTTCGCTTTCTGAAGGCATAGGCCAAGTTTTGGAAGTACTCTTGCCAAGCGATTGTTCTTGTTGTTGACTATAAGCACAATTTTCATTCTGAAAAGGTAGCGCATTCCTTTAGGTTAGGCAATGACTAGTTATGGTTTGGTATAGATACTGATTTTGGAGCTGCCCGAAGGCAACTTTGTTGTTTCACGAAAAGGCTAGTCTTATTTCAGGAATTAAGTATATAGTTCAAGTAGATTTCAATAGGGCCTTTTGACAAAGATCTTGAAATAAAAGCTGGCACTTTTTATTTAAATTCTAATCTAAATATTTTGTATTTAAAAGCTTAGGTTGTACATTTGACCTTATAACTAAACCGATTTAGTTAAAATTGAAGAAGATTTTCCTAAAGGATATTGCCGAAGAGTTGAACCTGTCGAAGACTGCCGTATCCTTAGTGCTTAATAATAGGGGTGACGAAAATAAGATAAGCAAGGAGACCCAAAAGCGGATTTTGGATTTTGCCAAAAAAAATAACTATCGTCCCAATCAAATGGCAAGAGGGTTGAGTTTGGGCAAGAGCGAGACCATTGGATTGATCGTACCGAATATCTCGGATATTTTTTATGCCAGGATTGCCCATTATATTGAGCTAAAAGCCAAGGAGTTTGGTTACAATGTTGTTTTTAGTAGTTCAAATGAAAATGCGACTATAGAAAAGGAATTGATTTATTCGATGTTGAATAGGCAAGTAGATGGTTTGATCATTGCTTCTACACAAAAGAATGAAGAGGATATTTTGAAATTGAAAGAGGCCAACTTTCCTTTTGTGCTGATCGATAGGTATTATCCAGACATTAAGACTAATTATGTAATTGTGGATAATCTAGGGGGTACCAAAAATATGACTTCACATCTGTTGAAGAATGGGAAAAAGAGAATAGGGTTTATTAGCATAAAGAGTCAACTCGATGCCCTGCTTCAGCGGCGTTTAGGTTATGAATTGGCACTTACAGAAAATGGATTTGAAATTGAGAACAACTATATCAATGAACTAGATCCTTTTAATTATCAAGATGAAATGAAAGGGGCGATAAAGGATATGGTTCAAAAAGAAAACGGGATAGATGCTATTGTATTCACCACGCATTACTTGGCCGCCTCAGGGCTTCGGGAACTTAAATTGTTGAATATTGAAGTGCCAAGTGAAGTGGCAATTATCAGTTTTGATGAATTGGGTGCTTTTGATCTGGTTGACCCACCGATAACGGCTAGTAAACAACCGGTTGATGCCATGGGAAACGAAGCTGTTGAAATTTTGGTGAATGAAATTCACAAGAAAAATTCAAAGATTGAAAATGAAAGGGTATTGCAAACAAAACTCTTGATTCGAAAATCTTGCGGAGTATAAATTTATAAACAAACTAAACCGATTTAGTAAATATCTTATTATGCAAAATCAAAGTAATTATCTGACCTTAAAAGCAATATGTGGCCTATGTCTTTCTATTTTGACATTCGGCAATGCATTTGCAGAACCAAAGAACCCAACTCCAATTACTCGTGAAATTGTCCCTTTTCACGAAGGAAACGGTAATGGACATATTCAGGAATTAAATACGAACTATGGACTTTACACCATCTGCAAGAATGATATTGAAGGCTTTAAAAAAATGCTATCTGGCTCCGAATTCTTTCTGTACCCTTCGTTGCGGGAAGACCTTAACGTATCTATGATCGCAAGGGCCACCACTGGTGAAATGGGATTTGAATTCCTAACAGGCGAGGTGCCGGTAGATCACTCCTCTGATAAGATTACCTTTTTAATGCTTAGCGATATTGACTTGAACCTAAGGGAGTCTTTCGATATTCATGTGAACGGCAAGCCTTTGTTGACCTTCAATTCCAATGAAGATGGTAGCCTTTCCGTAACTGACAATCCTGGAAATGGCAATGCACAGTATCTTTTGATACGAAGGGATGGCAACGGTGATGGCATAGGTGTTTTTCGGTTAACGGTTCCGACTTCCATGGTGGAAAAAGGAGAGAGTGCCCAGGTAAGATTTGTTGGACATAAAAAAAATTCGAACTGTTGGGTCATGATTTTCAAAGGCACCGATGTGGTTGAACGCATAAAAATGTCGGTCTCGGATGAGGCGGCCTTCGTGGTCAAACAGAAAAATGAGGTGTTGTATGTTGATGCACCTACCCATTTTAATGGTAAGCGAGTCTATTTGATCAGTGATGGTAAAAAAAGCAAGGTAAATAAGTTCAAGACCCAAGGAGAAATGTCGAAGGCGTCTTTCAGTTTAGCACCACCAAAGAAAAGTTTTTCAATAATTTATGACGGGAAGGAAATAGCTCTCGATTTTCCAAAAGGTGACGGTACTTTGTCAAAAACTGATATTGAAGGCAAATATTTGTACCATCATAGGACCAATTATAACAAGGGTTGGTTCGCTTCTTTGACCAAATTGTACAAGCCCGAGTTTTACGAAACCTATGATAACTTTTTTGAAAAGGGATATGAAGATGGCCTGGTTTCTATCATGAACTCAAGCCATCAGGACATTGCTTGGGTTGATCGCCCTGAAGTTTGTATTATCCTTAGGGATACACTACTATTAAAACCAGTTATAAACGATGCCTTTGAAAGGGAGGATTATGGCTTTGATATTGAAGATGGCTTGATTCTAAGGGAATATTTGGAAAGACATCCCGATGCAAAAGAACGCCTTACCACCTTATTGAACAAAAAATTAGTATCCGTTGGTGCCACCTATAACTGCCCATATGAGGATATGTATGATGCAGAAGATCAAGTTCGTCAGTTGTACTTGGGCAAAAAATGGGTAAAAAAGACCTTCGGCGGTTACGATTCCAAGGTGTATTGGAATGTTGATGTTCCAGGTAAATCACTGCAGACTCCCCAGATACTAAAAAAGGCTGGCGTAGATTATATGATCATTAGTAGACATGCAAAAGGCATGTTCCATTGGGCAAGTCCAGATGGCAGTTCGGTCTTTACGTACTCACCAGGACACTATGGCAACGATCTGCTTTACCTTTCAAGAGACCTGAACAATAAAATGAAATATGGAGCAGAGCAGGTATTGTATTGGGAGAAGAATTTTAAAGGAAGCGAAATCCACACCCCAATGCTTTCAAGTCAGGATATGCTCCCGGCAATTGATTATTCGGAATTTATAGATTCATGGAATTCCTTTGATACGCTGAAGGATGAAAAGGGGGCCGAAAAAAATGTATTCTTACCCGATATGGAACTCATGACGGTTGATGAGTTTATGCCATTGGCAGAAAAAAACGCTACCAAGGTTGATACTATCATGGGTGAACGTCCAAATGTTTGGGTTTATATTCATGGCCCTGGGCATCACGATGCGCTTACCGCTAGCAGGGAAGCTTCAAAATTGCTACCGGCGGCAGAAAAATTCCTGTCAATCGCAAATATCATCGATCCTAAAAAAATGCAATATCCGTTTAAGGATTTTGATGAAGCTTGGCAAGCCAAAATTTACCCAGATCATGGTTGGGGAGGGCATGATGGAGATATTACCGATAATTTATTCAAGGAGAATTTGGTGAAATCAAGAACCATGGGCCAAAATCTATTGAATAAGGGCTTGGATTTCCTGTCGGCAAGAATAAAGAAAAACGAAAAATCGGGAATCCCAGTGATCCTATTCAATAGCTTGTCATGGGAGCGTACAGACCCTGTAACCGTATCATTGGATTTTTTAAAAGGAAGTATGCAACGGGTTGCTGTTTTCACTGCAGATAAGAAAGAGGTAAGCTCACAAAGTACCAATAAAACCTATTATGATGATGGCAGCCTAAAAAGTGTTGACCTTACATTTATTGCTGAGAATATACCTTCTGTGGGATATACCACATATTACATGGCGAACAATGAGAATGTAGTCGCGCCAATCGCTAAAAATGCTTCATCTTCCACCTATGAAAATCCGTTCTATAAAGTAACTTTTGAAAAGGGCGGTATTGCACAAGTGTACGACAAAGAGCTTAATAAGGAATTACTGGATACCGATAACCTTAAGGGGGGAGAAATATTCACCTTACAGTCGGTCGGCAATGGAGCAGGTGAATTTGGGGATGTGCAGCAGGTAAGCATGGTTGATTTTGATAAAATGAGCCGTCATAATCCTGAATGGGTAATTTTGGAAAACGGACCTCTATATACCAAATATAGACTTGAGCAAGAAATAAGACATGCCATTGTACGGCAGGATGTTACTTTATACCATAATTTAAAACGCATTTATTTTAATACCGAGTTACGAAATTGGTCAGGGGAATTGTACCGGGAATTCAGAACAGCATTTCCGATTAATATGAAGAATCCCGAAATCGCCCATGAGGTACCCTTTGGCAGTGTAAGGGTCGGCAAGGATGAAATCAAAACCGCTGGCGAACGCTATACTCCACTTTGTAAGGATGTACACCCAAGGGCCATCATTGATTGGATATCGGCAACTGATACCGAAGTCTCGGTTACCTTGAGTTCATCGGTTGCGGCTGCAGACTGGGTCGATCCTACACTCCATAATCCTGACAAAGCGGTATTGCAACACATCCTTTTGGCAAGTAGGACTTCATGCCATTGGGAAGGAAACGAATACTCTCAAGCGGGTAACCACAATTTCCATAATGTGTTCACTTCCAACAAAGCGGGCAGTAAAGTAGGACGACAAATTGCCAAACAGACAAATGAACCGATCAGTGTGGTGGTTTACCCGGAAACTTCAACGAAATCGTTTTTACCGGAATCGCTGAGTTTCTTCTCGATTGATTCCGACAACGTAATGATAACAACCATTAAAAAGGCCGAGGATTCCGAGGACATCATTGCCCGAATGTACAATGTTAAGGAGGATGGGGAGACAGTGAATGTTTCGTCCTATTTCAATATTGAATCCTACAAGCAAACCAATATAATCGAAGAGAATCCAACACCTGTACCTCCTGGATTAAAGGTGGGCAAATATGCGATTGAAACTTTTAGTTTAGAGATCAAAAAATGAATAAAGGCATGGACCATGACGCCATTTTTGTCGGAAGGATTTTATTCCTTGGAATACTAGGTACGCTTCTTTTTATTTTCATTAGCTGTAAACAACGAAATGAGGATGGGAACATCTCTAAATATAACGTTTTAATGATCTATGTAGATGACCTCCGTCCCGAATTGGGATGCTATGGCAATCCCATTATTCAAACACCTCACATTGACCAATTGGCAGCATCTGGGTATGTATTTAACAATCATTACGTACAATCGGCGATTTGTGGGCCATCAAGATCTTCCCTGTTAACTGGGAAGATCTCTCAACAATGGGATCCTTGGAGCGATTTCAGAAGTATGAAACGGGAGCCAAATACACCAGTGGCGCTTCCCCATTTGTTTAAGAATAATGGGTATCGTACCATCGGCATTGGTAAAATTACACATGAACCTGGTGGTGTCATGGATGAAAAACAAAGCATCGCGCAAATTCCGTTTAGTTGGGATACGACCTATACGGCGGTCGGTAAATGGAAAACCCCTTGGCGGTCCTTTTTTGCGTATGCAAACGGGGATGCTCATAACACAGCCATGGGAATTGGAGTTGAAACACCTAGGTTGCCCTATGAAGTTGGAGAAGTCGATGATGAAGGGTATCCAGATGGCCTAAATGCACTTGAGGCCATTGAACAGCTCCAAAAACTAAAAGTAGGGGGGAATCCCTTTTTTCTCTCCGTAGGATTTTATAAACCCCATTTGCCTTTTAATGCTCCTAAGAAATATTGGGATTTGTACAAGAGGGACGAAATACCAATAGCAGAAAATAATTTTGTCCCCAAAAATTTGAGTAATATCTATAGCCTCAATAAGAGCCCGGAAGTAACAACGCATTATCCATGGCCCGATGGTCCAGGGATTGTAACCCCAGAAAGTGCGAGGATATTAAAGCATGGGTATTATGCGAGCATCAGTTATATTGACGCACAGATCGGTAAAATCCTTGAAGAATTGGTACGCTTGGACCTGTCTAAAAGCACTATTGTGGTATTATGGTCCGATCATGGTTGGCATTTAGGCGAGCACACCATGTTTGGTAAAATGTCGAATTTTGAAATTGCCACGCGCAGTCCTTTGATTATTCAGATACCAGGGAGTATGACCAAAGGGCAGAAATTGGGACAGTTAACAGAATCAATTGATATATATCCCACACTTGCAGAGTTGTGCGGCCTGAAGCATCCAGATGACTTGGATGGTGAAAGTGTGGTTAACATTTTACAAAACCCTGATCTAAAAGGACAAGAGTTCGCACGAAGCTTTTATTATAGAAATGAGGCATTGGGTAAAACACTAAGAACTGAACGTTATAGGATCGTACGCTGGGCCACTGAAAATGATAGCACCCTTGCCGTGGAACTATATGATCATCAACTTGATCCAAATGAAAACAACAATATTGCAGCGGAACAAGAAGTAATTACCGCTTCTCTTTTGGAAAAGTTGCAAACAGTAAAGTTCATGGATGAAGATATGCCGTTCCAGAATGGATGGGAATAACTATGTTGGCAAGAGACTAGTGAATTGGATTGAAAAAGAGCCGTATTCATTAAATTATGCGATACGGAAACCGTTAGGGCTTTGATTATAAATAGTATAAACTAAAACTACGCTATGGGATTATTTTGGAAAAATGACAAGGAACTATATGAAATAGCTAAAAAGGAACTTTTTGTAGCGCTGGTGGGGGATATTTTAGATAAAATGGGATACCTACACCAGTTTCTTCCTCCGAACATAAAGCCCTTAAACGATGATTTTGTGGTCATAGGTAGGGCAATGCCGGTTTTGGAAGCGGATGTTTTTGAGGAGGATGTAAGGAACACCAAGAATCCCATGATGCAAAAACCTTTCGGGATTATGTTCGAGGCGTTGGACAGTTTAATGGAAGGCGAGGTATATATCTGTTCAGGGTCATCTCCCAGTTATGCCCTTTGGGGCGGATTAATGAGTACAAGAGCCATCAAATTGGGTGCGGCTGGGGCAGTGGTTAATGGTTGGTCTCGCGACACCAAAGAAATTTTAAACCTTGAATTCCCTACCTTTTCCTATGGGGGTTATGCCCAAGACCAAGGACCTCGCGGCAAGGTAATCGATTATAGGATTCCTATTGAAATTGATGGTATTCGCATAAATCCAGGTGATCTGGTTTATGGTGATATTGA
>CAZHJO010000131.1:0-7285 GCA_964532755.1 uncultured Maribacter sp.
CCCAACTATTGCTTCCTTCAAACAATGGTAATGACAGCTCTCCCAAGGCCTTCGAGACCATCGCAGTAATTGTATTTTGTAGGGAATCGGATTTTTGTTTCTTATGGTTTTTTATCCATTCGGTATTTGGGTCTACATTTATTTCCAGATCAATTAAATATTCAGCACCTAGTTTATCCTTAATGTTCGAAAGTAGGGGATCGGTCTTATGCGCCATAGCAAAACTAAAGGCCATATAACCAAGCGTATTATAAATATCCGCTATATCAAAAGTTTCTTTTTCAAGACCTGTAAGATAAAATTCAATAGGTGTAGGTCCTTTAATGATAAATTGGTTCACTCCATCCAAATAAGCTTGGGAAAGTCTGGTCATTGGACTGTTTTCATTAAGCTGTGCAACTGTATTATTTGTAGCTTCATCAATACCAAGGGAAAGAAAGAACCTATCGGTATTCAACATCTTACTTCCAAAGACTTCCGAAAGTCTTCCTGTACCAATTCTTCGCAATACCTCCATTTGCCACAAGCGATCTTGGGCATGTACGTATCCTAAGGTTCGAAAGGCATCTTCTTCATTTTGTGCGTAAATATGGGGTATGCCATAGGAATCGAAGTAGACGCTGGTCTCGCTCGACAAATTCGAAAGTTGCTTATACCCTTCGTACGTAGGCGTCAAGGTATTTATGGATATCCCTGCTGTAAAGGCTATAATTACCAGCAAAACCAGCAATATCCCTCCTATCTTCTTAAGCTTTTTCATTCTTCCGGTTTCGGGTTCAGAACGAAAGATAGAATTATTTACGGGATTAAAAAAGTACCAATAGAGGTGCTTCTGATTATTCCTTAAATCCTTATGAATGACTTATTTCGCCGAATTTCATTTAAAATTCCGCAATCCTTTTAACAACCATTCCCGATACACATCACTCTCTGCACTCTGAATGGCACTGTTCAGTATTTCCAAATCTGGTGAGAGTAACACATAATACGGTTGTGAGGCAGAATTGAAATTAATCGTTTGGAAGGTACCCCACTTCTCCCCAATGGTCTTGATCCTTTTTACCCTTCCGGATTCAAACTTATAATCGAATTGTTCCTCGGAAGGCAATTCCTTACGGTCGTCGATATAAAGGGAAATCAAAACATAGTCCTCTTTCAGTATAGGATAGACGTCGGGTTCACTCCACACATTTTCCTCCATTTTTCTACAGTTGACACAGGCCCAACCGGTAAAATCCAATAGTATCGGTTTCTTTACTGACTTGGCATAAGCCACTCCTTCCTCAAAATCCTTGTAGCAATCAATGCCTAAGGGGCAATCACTTTCCTTTTCAAAAATACTGTAAAAATCAGGCGGCGGAAATCCACTCAATATCTTAAGATTGGTCATATTGGCAAGGCCCAAGACCAAATAAACCGAAAACGCCAAACTTACCAATCCTATTATTTTTCTACCACCGGATAATTTCTGCTTAGGTCCGTCATGTTTAAATCTAAAAATCCCAAAAAGGTACAACGTCAATAAAATGAAGAGCAAGATCCATATACCAAGGAATATTTCCCTTTTGAAAATACCCCAATTTCCCACTAGGTCAGCATTGGAAAGGAATTTGAATGCCAGTGCCAATTCCAAGAATCCAAGTACCACCTTAACGGTAGTCATCCACCCACCGGACTTTGGGAGCGTATTCAACCAGGCAGGAAACATTGCGAAGAGCGCAAACGGTAAGGCTAAAGCAACACCGAAACCGGTCATACCCGCTGAAAGATTATAGGCTACATCACCTTCGGCCAATGTTGTACTACCTAACAAGCCTCCTAAAATTGGGCCAGTACAGGAAAATGAAACAATTGCCAAGGTGACGGCCATAAAGAAAATACCGATGCCACCACCTACTTTATTGGAAGCAGCATCCATCTTATTGGCCCATGAACTAGGCAATGTCAATTCGTAATAACCAAAAAAGGAAAAAGCGAAAAAGACGAATATGACAAAAAAGAACAGATTCAACCAAATATTGGTCGCTATGGTATTCAATATTTGCGAATCAACCGAATCGAAAACATGGAAAGGAAGACTTAACAAAAAGTAAATCAATACGATAAAGAAACCATATAACATGGCATTTACAACTCCCTTGGATTTGCTATGGGACTGTTTTGTAAAGAATGAAACGGTCAAAGGGATCATAGGAAATACACAAGGAGTCAGCAATGCAATTAATCCTCCCAAAAAACCGAGACCAAAAACTACCCATAAGCCTGATTTTTCACTACTTTGACCATTGCCCCCATTTAACAGTTCCTTGTTCTTGAGGTCTATTTTAAGCGCTGCACTCTTAGCCAAACTACTGTCATCCACAGACTTTTCCAAAAGTGTTACCGCTCCCCCATCCAATGCAAAATGAAAGTCCTTGTCCACGGGAATACAGACCTCTTTACAGACTTGATAGAAGAGATTAACGTCAATTTGCCGTACTTCGGGATTTAATAATTTGATTCTCTGCGTAAAAACGGCCTCTTTTTTAAAGAATGTTTCGTCAACTTCAAAAATATCGCTGTATTCGGTCAAGGTTTCGCTCTCCAGGGTCTTACCAAGTAATTCAAAGTCGACCCCAGCTTTCTCATAAGTAAACTCGCTTGGTAAGGAACCACCTTCATCTGTATGTTGGGAATATACATGCCAGCCTTCAAATATCTTACCCTTTATAATTAATTCATATTCAGTATCAGAAATCCTGTTCAATTCCTGGGACCACAATACAGGATTGTCATCATCCTGAGAAAACAATGATAAACCACTGAATACAAATATTATAAATAAGATTATCTGTTTCATTAATTTAATATTAATTTTAATATTTCATTTGTGCGATCAGTAACTTTATAACGGTTATCAGCACGTTTACCAACCACCCATATGATATCATTCCCTGAACACAGCAACCATTGATTCTCTTTGGAAATAACATCTACTTTTTCATCTTTAAAGAATTTTGATATTTTCTTTCGACCCTGCATTCCCAAAGGATAAAAGTAGTCGCCTTTTTGCCATTTCCTTAACCTTAATGGATACTTTAACGTTTCTTTGTCTACATATAGTACATTAGGACCAATTTCATCAATTAAGTCGACATTTGCGATAGACAAACTAATGGGGTCTTCAATACGGGTGTATGATTCAGGTATTTCAAACTGTGCTTCGACCTTATCCGAAATACGGCTCAATAGCAGTACATTCCTGTCCTTGACCAAACGATGGGTCTTTGATTGTACTTCCTTACCACTCATAGCTGTTATGAGGTGTTTCAAATCTACCCACGCCGTAAAACCATATTCGCTGAACAATGCATAAATGTAAGCTTTTAACGGTTTTAGGGCCTGGAGCGCTTGGATCTTAATTCGTATGACCTCACCTTCTTTTATGAAGATTTCTTCTTTTAATTGATTAATATGATTATCGGAAATAGCAGCTATTTGTTGCAGGTATTCTTGGGTCACTATAAAATTATCCAGGAATGTTGGATGTAATTCCTTTAACAGCGGCACAATTTGAAGCCTAACCTTGTTTCTAAGGTACTTGGTTTCCGCATTACTTTGGTCTTCGCGCCATGTAATTCCTTCGCTCTTCGCATATTCCAAAATCCGTTTTCTAGAAAATGGCAATAACGGCCTTCTTATATTGTTAGTTCGCGAAGGAATCCCTGTCAAACCCTTTATTCCTGTGCCACGAGAAAGATTAATGATAAATGTTTCTAGATTGTCATCTGCATGATGCGCGGTTACCAGAGTTTTGATTTGTTGTTCTTCCATCAAAAAATTAAACCATTCATAACGTAAATCCCTAGCGGCCATTTGCACCGAAACCTTTTGATTTTTGACATAATCACTTGTATTGAATGCCTTCACAAGAATGGATTTGTTCAACTTTCTTGCCAATTCCTGAACAAATTTTTCATCCCGATCGCTCTCCTTTCCACGTAGCTTGAAATTACAATGTGCCACGGAAAAGTGGAGTTTACAGTGGTAACATAGGTGGGCCAGGACAACACTATCCAATCCACCACTGCAAGCCAACAAGAACTTATTTTGAATTAGCTCTGGTAATTGATCTTGAATATGTTCTTTAAATTCCTTTAACACGCCGCAAAATTACTTAAAGTTGCTCCTTTAGCCAATTCTGAATGCTAAGTAATACCTCGGCTTTGCAAATATCACGATGCAGTTCATGATAGCCACCTTCAAACAGTTTTAGTGTAGTAGTAGTGCTGTTTTCGTGAAACTCCCTGGTTCCCATGAAATCAATAATGGGATCTCCTGTCCCATGAATCAATAGCGTTTCAACACCCAAGCTTGATGCATTGGCAATGGCCCATTTTCCTGCATCCATCACAGGGAAAGAAAACATTGGACTTACCAAGTCATGTATTAAAGGGTCCGATCTGTAGTTTTTAACTTCTTCCGGTATCCTTGAAATACCGTTTGGGTCCAAGCCCACGGGCAAGGTCAATGATGGCCAGATGTTCAACATGGTCCTTCCCAAGACCATTTTCCATTTTGGAGGTTTAAATCCCAAACGTAAATAAGGGCTTGAGGCAATGACGCCCCTTAAGTGGTGCGTATTTCGCAAGGCATAGTTCAAGACCAGATTACCTCCCATGCTGTGCCCATAAAGAAATTGAGGTGCTGTTGGAAATAAGGATGATGCTTTATTAAGGAGTTCATCCAATAGTTGCAATAATGCATTATAACTAGGGCAATGCCCTTGCTTTCCACCAGATTTTCCATGGCCGAAATTATCATAAAATACCACAGCAAATTCCGCATTCAACAGCATAGGAATCACATTTTCCAAATAGCGGCCAGAATACTCCCCAAAGCCATGAACCAATACCACTACACCTTTAGCTTCATTTGGTTCAACGTACCCTGCATGAATCTTGATGTTACCGCATAATAAATTTAGTTCGTGCAACTGCATATCGTAAATTTAGGTTTTCTTGTTGAAGATTTCATTGCTTGATTTCTCAAGAACCTCTCTCATAGCTTTCGCTTTCAAAAGGCATTCTTCATATTCAAATTCAGGGGATGCTTTCGCTGTTAAAGCACTACCTACGGCATAAGACACGTATTTATTGGTAGCATTATACAGAATACTGCGTATAACCACATTAAAATCAAAATCCCGATCGGGGGTAAAATATCCAACCGCACCACTGTAAAGTCCTCTTTTAAATGCTTCCAACGCTTCAATGATCTTCATTGCGGAAACCTTTGGTGCCCCTGTCATACTTCCCATAGGAAAGGATTCCTTAATAATTTCAACAGGATTTTTATCGGCAGAAACCCTACTGGTTATCGTGGACACCATTTGATGTACCTGCTCATAGGAATACACCTCACATAATTCCTTAACTTCCACAGAACCCTTTATCGCACTTTTTGACAAATCATTTCTTACCAAATCAACGATCATGATATTTTCGGCCCTTTCCTTGGGATCCTCTTTCAGTTTGTTCTTTAAATCATTGTCCTCCTCAACATCCTGTGACCTTTTAGCAGTCCCCTTAATAGGTTGTGAGATGATTTCATTTCCTTCCTTTCGTAAAAATCTTTCGGGAGAAGCAGAAAGCAAGAATTTATCGTTCAATCTTAGAAATGTAGCAAATGGTGCCTTTGAAATTAAATTCAACCTTTCATAGGCCCGAAAGGGGTCAATGCTCGTATTTTCAGCATAAAACTCTTGGCAAAAATTGGCTTCATATATATCCCCACGAAGAATATGTTGCAGCATTAACTGTGCACCCTTAAAATATTCATCCTTAAAAACACGGAGTTTGATCCGTATATCCTCTGAAGCTTCACTTAGGTTGCTTAGCCCTTGAACACAAGACATGATAGCAATGAAATCCTCTTCAATCTCAGCATCCACCATATTCAAATAGTTGAATTCTACATCATCCCCCTTAATCTTAATGATTTTTTTAGGCTGAAAGAAAAAAAGTTCAGGAAAATCCAGGCCATCATAATTAGTGGATGATAACCGTTCCACATCGTTTTTCAAATCATAGGACAGATACCCAAAAATCCAGTCCTTGGTTTCCAATTGATATTCTTTGAGATCTTCAAAGGCATTCTGGGCATCGGTTTGGAGTACCGTAAGTGCATCAACTGCTAAAATGGCATCGAAAGAGCTATATGATTCTGTTTGTGAATTACTATCCAACCAAACCGTTTCATAATACTGTTGTGACCATTGGAAAAGTCGTTCTTTGAATTCGAGATTATCGATTACCTTAAAAGAAATTTTTGTGCGCAACGTACTATAATTCAGAGATAAAGCTTTCCAGCGCCATGGCATGGGATCGACTTAGTTCAGTATCTACGATACCCTTTTCTTCATCAAAATTAGCGTAAAAAGAGGGTAATGAAAATGTAGAGACCACTTTTGCCCCGACCCTGGGCAAGGTATTTTTAATGTATTCATGAGCGCCAATGGCCCCCCGCTTTCCGGGTGATGTCGACATCAATAACACTATTGTATTTTCCAAATGACTTCTATCCAATCTTGAAAGCCAATCCAATAAATTCTTAAAAAAAGCGGAAGGTCCTCCATTATGCTCGTTTACTGAGATTATCAGGGCATCAACTGCGGCAAATCTTTTCTTAATTTCAACTATGGCCTCAGGAAAACCTAGTTGTTTCTCGCGATCCTCGCTATACATGGGAAAGGTATGATTGGCCATATTCAGTAGATTAACTTCATGACCACTGACTTGTGAGGATGTGTATTTTACCAATTTGAAATTTACCGATGTTGAGGAATTGCTTCCTGCAAATGCCAAAATCGAAGCCATAGTTATATTTAAATAGTTGATTTGGACGAAAATACCTCAAAATACTGCGTTATGCGAGTAATTTGTATAATTTTGCACCGCAAAACATCCAAACGTATTGTAATTCAAGTATATAGATAAGATCGAATTTCAAAAATTGTTTGGATAACTAACAATTACGATTCTTGGAAAAGAAGACAGCCAGATTATATTTTATTGATGCCATGCGGGCATGGGCCATTCTCATGATGCTGCAAGGACATTTTATTGATGGCCTTTTGGACAATGCTTTTAGGGACAACACAGACCTTACCTATAACATCTGGAAATACTTTAGGGGTATTACCGCTCCTGTTTTTTTTACGGTTTCAGGCTTTATTTTCACCTATTTACTTATTCGAGTACCCCAAAAGGGAATGCAAAACCCAAGGGTACAAAAAGGGGTGAAA
>CAZHJO010000132.1:0-7284 GCA_964532755.1 uncultured Maribacter sp.
GGAATACATAGGTCAAATATAGTGAAGATTAATCGCTAATTAAACCACATTTTATTGTAAATAGATAGTTTTAAGTAAAGTTTAAACATCTTTTAGAATTTTTATACATCATATTTAGCTATTTGTCATTCCTGCGCAGACGGGAATCTATGTGCAAGAATTGGATTCCGAATCAAGTGCGGAATTACAAAGTATCCTAAAAAAGTTGATCATATACTATTTTGGATAGCTATTGACATCAAAAACTTACTAGGGGTCAAAAAATAAAAAAGCCCTGTTGGTAACGTCAGGACTTTTTTAATATTCAATGGCATGCACTACCCTTTTATTTTCTCTTTGAACTTATCAAAATCGTTCTGTGTTTCTTTCTTTGGCCAAGCATTATTGGTTGGATCAATATCTGCAGTTTCTGATTTTGGATCAACGACAATGCCTACCAATTCGCTCTGTGAGGACAATACCAATTTTACCTCGGCATCGTTCTTTCTCCAAATTTCTGGTGGATAGGTAATGTTCTCCTTGGTGCCATCAGCATAGGTATACTCAACAATCAATGGCATTGGTATTCCTCCAGGTTTGTCATACGTTACTTCATAGAAGAATTTAGGTTCTTTAACTGCCGCCCTTTCCGCTGCAGTCATATTGTCCATCATGAATTCCTTAAGGGTCTTGGAACTTTCTGATGGCGCCTTTCCTTTTAGGTTGGCATCGAATCCCTCGCTATCCTCGTCTGCCAAATAAACCAAGGGAGGTAAATCGGCTTCGGTAAGATTTCTGGCTGCCAGATATTCTTGCATCTTTTTGCCTGGCTTATCTGAGACATAGTATTTCTTGATTCCTTTTACTCCAATATCAACATAATCTGTGGAATAGAACCATCCTCTCCAGTACCAATCCAAGTCGACCGCGGAAGCATCTTCCATGGTCCTAAAGAAATCCTCAGGTGTTGGGTGCTTGAATTTCCAACGCTGTGCATAAGTTTTAAATGCATGATCGAACAATTCCCGACCCATTACGGTTTCCCTTAAAATATTTAGTGCGGTAGCAGGCTTACCATAAGCATTCGGCCCCAATTGATATACATTTTCAGGATTTGACATTATAGGCGAGATCGTGCTTTGATCTCCGCTCATATAAGGTACAATTTTAGAAGGGGCTCCCCTTCTTGAAGGGTAGGCCTTATTCGGAGAAATGGCGTTTGGATTTGCTTCCCCAAATGCCTGTTCCGCTAAATATTGCATAAAAGTATCCAAGCCTTCATCCATCCATCCCCACTGACGTTCATCCGAGTTTACGATCATAGGGAAGAAATTGTGCCCGACTTCATGAATGATCACACTGATCATACCATACTTTACACGATCAGAATAGCTGCCGTCTTCGTTTGGTCTACCATAATTCCAGCAGATCATTGGATACTCCATACCTTGGTTTTTGGCATGCACTGAAATTGCCTTGGGATACGGATAATCAAAAGTATGTTTTGAATACGTATGAAGTGTCTGCACTACCGCTTTTGTGGAATACTCCTCCCACAGTGGGTTACCTTCCTTGGGGTAAAGTGATACGGCCATGACATCTTTACTGCCTATTTTTACTGCTTGCATATCCCAAATAAACTTTCTGGAAGTAGCAAAGCCATAATCCCTAACATTATGGGCTTTGAATCTCCAGGTCTTCTTTTGTTCAGAGAATCCTTGCTCGGCAGCTTCAGCTTCGGCCTGCGTTACAATTAGAACAGGTTTGTCATAGGACTTTTTGGCCTTATCATATCTTTTCATCATCTCTTTTGAAAAGATTTCCTTTCTATTCTGTAGTTCTCCCGTGGCATCCAAAATGTGATCGGCAGGGACCGTAATATTTACCTCATAATCACCAAAAGGAAGGGCAAATTCACCGCTACCCCAAAATTGATGGTTTTGCCAACCTTCAACATCATTATATACGGCCATTCTTGGGAAGAACTGTGCTATAACATACGCCCTATTGCCATCTTTCTGAAAATACTCATAACCAGACCTAGCTCTATTTACCGTATGATTTGGAATATTGTACCACCATTTTATTGAAAATGATATTTGTGCTTTGCTTTTTAAGGGCTGTGGAATGTTCACCCGCATCATCGTCTGGTTAATGGTATATGAAAGTGGTTTTCCGGAAGCATCCTTTACATATTCAATATTAAAACCACCGTCAAATGGTGTACTAAGATATTTGCCTGCAAAGCCGCCTGGCTGCTCAGCCAATGGCACTCCGCCCCCATCCCTTAAGGGGGACTTACTATCTTTGGCCCTTACGTTCTGATCTAATTGTACCCAAAGAAACTCTAGGTCATCTGGGGAGTTGTTTGTATAGGTTATGGTCTCTGTACCATAAATCTTGGCGTTCTTGTCATCCAACTCAATATCCATTTTATAATCAGCTTGTTGCTGATAATAATCAGGGCCTGGAGCCCCCGATGCTGAACGGTAGGTATTGGGAGTAGCGAACTCCTCATACATTTGTTTGAATTTGCTTTGATTGGTATGACCGGGTTCCCTTTCTTGCTGTTCGGCCTCTTGAGCTGTCACTATTGCAGCTAATACGAAGAAAACCGAAGCAAGAGCATACTTTATTTTATTCATTTTATTTGGATTTTTAAAGCGCGAAAATTAAAGTTTTTTTAACTATTTGATACTGAATGCTACAAGTTTAACATTCCTTTATTATTCTCCCTTATAAGCACAAAGCTTTTTTTCCTGCCCATAATTTTAAAATGGACTACGTTCTGCTGTTCATCAAAAAGGTCGGTAAGTATTTCATTTTGCACCTCTATGGATTTGATTGTATTGATATCAACCTGTGGAACTTCAAGGTAGCAGATCATGATATCGTTGTCATACCTCTTTCCCAGAAAATTATAAGTTCTTTGTTCACCGTCGATGAAAAGTAAGAATTTGGTCTTAAGGTATTTTTCAATGAATTCGTTGGCCAAATCCGACTCCGAGTCTGTTGCCAACTGTGATTCCGTTCCGTAGCGTTCCAACAAGACCTGTTCAAAATCATCAATAAAAATACGGGAAGTTATCTGGAATGCCTGGTCCTTTTTGGAATAGGAAATATTGGTGACACTAACATAGAATTTGTGGGCAACCGCAAAGGCCAGCAGTGGCAAAATCAATAAGAATAGGCTCTTTCTATAATGTTTCATAATTCGTAATCTTCCATCAAATTTAAACAATCTCCATGCCAGATTTCTATTTTAATTTAATCTATTGTTTTCCCTGTAAATCGCACTCTTTTTCCGCAGATATTCCCAAATTCGCAATCGGTCACGGGTTGCTATCAGGGTTTTAAATGAAGAGTCTGTTTCGCAATAGTATATAAAATCGTCTATGCTGTCTTTTGGGATACCCAAGCCATTGGCAAAAAGGGAATCTGCATAGAAGTTTCTGGTGCGTTGAATAGTCTTATTGGCGGCCTCACGAGCGACTAGCTGGTTTAACATTTTGGTACGGCCCGAAAAATAATTAATTAAAGGGTCTAGTCTAGTGCCAGCGGCGAGAATATAGAAGTACGCATCCCACGTACGTGCTGAATACAATTTACGTTCAGATTGTGTTGGTGGTTTTACATCAGCATATGGCAACTTAAGTGAGGTAGCACTTACCTGAGAGCCAATTCCTAAGCCGTCCAAATCTTTTGTAAGGTCCCCGGTCAGGTTGTAAGGCATTACTAATACCTCATCTAGTTTTATCTCCCCTTCTTCCAGAAAAATGTTTACGGATTTACTTTTTAATAGTTCCAAATTAATTATGACCACTTTCCGTTTTAACTGTACTGCTGAAAAAACCAAGGTGTCGTTTATCCCCACTGGGATTGAAAAATATCCATTTGCTTTGGTTATAGTACCCCTCTGGGTGCTAATGTTCATGACATGGGTCCCAGCGACATCCCCATCCTTGCTGAAGACACGGCCTTCTAATTGCTTATATTGTTGGGCATAGGCAGAGAACATAATTGAAAGGAAAACCATAAGCATGCAAACCGCTACCCTTCGACTGCGCTCAGGATGACATCTTAGAACGGGTTTTATCTTAATCCAAACCATTGTTTTCCCTATAAACCTCACTTTTTTTTCGCATATACTCCCATATTCTGAAACGGTCATGCGTATCTACCAGGATTTGAAAAGCAGCGTCTACTTCGCAGTAGTACATAAAATCATCAATTTTCTCCTCTGGTATTTTAAATTCAGTACTGTACAGCGAATCGGGATAAAAGGCCCTAACCCTTTGGGTACGTTCGTATTTTTCATTTCTGGCAATTCTTTGTTTCAACATTTTGGTTCGGCCGGTAATGGCATTTAGGACCGGATTCAAAGGTATTATTCCCCCACCTGTCGTAGCTTCATTTAATTTACGTTCTGCTTGGCTGGGGGGTATTACATAGGCATTCGGTAAGCCTAATGTTGAAGCGGTGACAATAGGTTCAATTTCTGTCCGGGCCAAATCCGTTGTCATATCCCCTGTAAGATTATAGGGCATTATAATGACCTCATCCAACTCGTTAATGGCATCCTCTAATGGTACATAAAGCAATTTGCTTTCAAGAATAGCAGCGGTAACAACAATGGTCTTTTTTTTGTATTGGATAGCCGAAAAAACCAAGGTGTCATTGAGTTTCGCTTTAATTGAAAAAAAACCCTCGTTGTTTGTAATCGAAGCTTTCTTGGAAGTTATATTAAGCACATGTGTAGCCGCAACGTCCCCACTATCACTGTATACCCGGCCTTCTATCTGTTTGTCAAAGAGGGTTTGTGCACTTAGGGAAGTGCCCATTGAAACAAAAAAGACCAGAAGAATGTTACTCCTCGTCATCTATCTCCTTCAAGAATGTTTTGCTATGGGTCACCAGAAAATCAATCAACTGAAATTCATTCTCTTTTCTCAGTAAAGTTTGGGCAGGCAATTTCGCATCGCAATAAATCAAAAAGGCATCTATTTGGTCTTGCGGTAATTTTAGGTCCTTGACAAAAAACTCATCTTCATACACTTGCCGCATTACCTGGCTAATTTTCAAAGGAGGCCGTTTTTCTTGAACTGCGTTATTAGAATTTACCAGGGCCTTGAAGATATTCACGAAATTAATTCCATCTTTCATACCTCTTGTGTATTCTGGCATTGCAATGTTCTCGACTTCTGTAGACCGATCAGCCTCATACTCAAAGTCTTTAAACTCCTCATTTTTCACTTCAAGGAACTTTTCCTGATCTTCCGGGGTCACTACAACCTCATCCAATTGGGTCACCTTTTCATTGACCTCAACGACCAACCTACCTCTTCGTATAATTTCCTCGGTGATAATCACAATCTGCAATTGATAGTTGATTGCGGTAAAAACGAGTTCATCACCCAATTTCACCTTTATTAAGAACTCCCCTTTACTATTTGTTATGGTGGCAAATTCCGAAGTAGTATTGATGACGTTTTCATTGGGAACGTACGCATTTCGATAAAGCACTTGTCCGCGTAGAAAACTACGTCCATCATCTTGGGCAAAGCCTATAGATACATAAAAAAAACAACAAACAGATAGTAAAAATAATTTCATTCAAATGATTTTAAGAAAGATAAAGAAAGTACAACTAAGTCGTATATGAAAGAAGACGGCTCTAAACTTTTGTTAATTTGTCAAAGCTTTTATACCAAAAGACAGTTGTAGCGCTCAAAGGCCTTTATTGGTCCCTAAAAACCATTTGTCCAAAATAAGGTGCCCTTTATCCCAATAAGCGGTTATTTTAACTCCTAAAATTAGGTATGTGCTCATATAATTTTATTTTTGTTAGTCCCCCTTATTTGAATATTTCTAAACAATTTTTCGCATGCAACGAGCACTATTATTTCTAGTTTTCAGCATTTTATTCAGCGGTCAAGTAAAAGGCCAAATAAAAATTGGGGACAATCCCCAAAATATCGATGCTACCTCAGTGTTGGAATTGGAAAGCAATTCTAGGGTTTTGGTCATAACACGAGTAAATACGCAGCAAATGAATGCAATAACTCCCTTACCGGGAGCCGTTATATATAACACCGATTTACAATGTATTCATTATTATGATGGAGGCCAATGGATCAATGTTTGTGAAGAGGTAGGCGGCATACCCAATCTGACCACAGATCCCTTGGTGAATACCAACAGCACCTTGGTCATAACGCCCAATGGGGAAAACAACCATATTGAAGTAGCCCCAAATAGCATTCGAACAGAGCAAATAGTCGATGGTGGTATTAATGGGGATGATATACAGGATAACTCAATTGGGCAAAGTAAGATAGGTAACGATGCGGTGGGTAGGAACGAGATCGCTGAAAATGCAGTGGGTCTCGAAGCTTTGGATACCGACCAGATTACCTTAGCCGATTTTAACAATACCCCTGGTTTTATAACAGGGGCCGATATTGTTAGTAATGCACCAGGCAATGTACTGACAGATAATGGTGGTGCTTTTTATGATAACACTCCGGTTTTAAATGAAATCGCTGTGAATGAAGGTAACATCACTTCGAATACAAATAGTATTCAGACAAATACAAATGAGATTACATTGAAAGAAGATTCAGCCAATAAGTCGGATAATACGGCCCTAGGCAATTCGGCAGTTCTCTTTCCGACACAAAATGCGGTCAAAACCTATGTAGATACCCAAATAGCAGGGTCGGCGCAGACTGTTGTTAGTACGAATACACCAAACTCTATTATCGCTGGTACCGATGGTGGGGCTTTGTTCAGTGCCATTCCTTTACAAAATGATATAGATGCCAATACTGCGGCTCTTGCCACAAAAGAAGATCTTGCCAACAAAGACGCTAATGTGCTTTTGGGTACTTCGAACACAAGTTATCCAACTCAAAATGCGGTTAAAACCTATGTGGATGCCCAAGTCGGCAGTGTGGGAGGCACTGGGGATATAACATCCTCAGATCTTACCATTACTGGTGGAACAGATGCAGCATTCAATAATGTGAATCTTGAGATTGCCCCAGAGGCAGTAGGTACTGACGAACTTGCTGACAATTCGGTAACTTCAATTAAAATTGGCAATAATGCGGTAGGCACTCCAAATCTTGCGAACAATTCCGTTACTTCTGCAAAAATATTGATTGGAAATGTAACGCCCATCAAGATAGAGCCGGGAGCCCCAAACCAGATAATGACAACTAATGGAGTTGGGGTCGTTACTTGGGCACCTGGATCTGTAGGCGGAAATCAAGATTTGGCCAGTGTTTTAGGCAATGGTACAAG
>CAZHJO010000133.1:0-7275 GCA_964532755.1 uncultured Maribacter sp.
CCGTATTGCTTTTGTCACTGGTATTCTTGAAACCGTGGTATAATGCTTTTCGGGACAGTATCATCTGTTTTTCGAACCTTCCATTGCCAATAATTCCTCCAATATTTCGATGCTGCCCCTTACTATGAAATTCCAAATCTTCATTGAAATGGTCTGGATACAAAAGTATTCCGGATAGGTTGGTATAATGCCACTCCTTAAATCCAAAAACTGGAATCACGGCACTTGCCGCAATAAGTATTCTATCGAGGTCCTGTAATTGCAACTGTACCCCGTCAATATAGACCTCACTTAAAAATTGCATCATCCTTTGTTGAAAAATGGACTGTTTATCTTTCGAAAGATTACGGTAGAAAAGTACATTTTCCATCAGCAAGGGATGCCAATGCTTTGGGAAAGGCTTGACCTTTCTTTTTCCGATTCTTGAAACGAAAAAAAATAGGAATAGGAGAATAAGTCCAAAAATTAAGGTATAGATCATCTTGTGGACAGTTGGTACATTGCTTAGACTTTATTTAGGCTCTCCGCCTTAAAACCAATCTTGCCCAAAGTGTCCTTGACATCCTGCTCCGTGGCCCCATTACTTTCAATAGTGAGAATCTTGCTCGGATTTTCTGTGTCCACCTCCCACTCTTCTATCCCTTCCTGTTTATCCAAAAAAGGAGTCACTTTTGATACACATCCTCCACAGTTGATATTCGTTTTAAATTTCATTGTTTCCATCATAATCGAATTTAAAGGTTCTATTATATTTTTATTTGTTTTAATCTCAAACTGTTCAACACCACCGACACACTACTAAATGCCATTGCAGCTCCGGCAATCATTGGGTCCAGCAAGAATCCATTTATTGGATATAATACTCCGGCGGCAATGGGAATTCCGATAACATTGTATATGAATGCCCAAAACAGGTTTTGCCGAATACCCAATACGGTTTTCTTAGATAGTTTCAACGCCTTTGGTATAGATTGTAAATCAGAGGTGATAAGCGTCATTTTCGCCACATCCATAGCGATGTCAGACCCTTTACCCATTGCAATACTCACATCTGCCTGTACCAGTGCTTGCGAATCATTGATCCCATCACCAACCATAGCAACCACCTTTCCAGAGTTCTGAAGCGTTTTTACGAAATCAGCCTTATCGGAAGGGAGAACTTCTGCCCTATATTTGGTAATACCGACTTGCCTTGATACTGCAGCAGCTGTCTTTGTATTGTCACCTGTAAGCATATACACTTCAATACCACTTTTTTGAAGGGTTTTAATTGCATCTTTTGAGGATTCTTTTATCTTATCCGCGATTGCCAATACGGTCAATACTTGTTCGTTATTACTAAAGAATATGACTGTTTTTGCCTGGTCTTTGAGATTTTCGGAGACATCCATTAAAGCTGCATCGATTTGGATGTCATTCTTGATCATTAGCTTATGATTGCCCACATAATACTGTTGACCATTTTCCAATTCAGCTTGTACACCCATTCCCGTTATACTTTCAAATGAGGATATTTCGATCGTTGAAATATTTTGTTCTTTAAAATGGTTTACCACGGCCTCGGCCAATGGATGTTCCGATTGCCCTTCAATCGCCAAAAGAATTTTTTTGTATTCTTTGTCATCTTTATAGTTTTCAGCCCAAACAATATCCGTGACGAAGGGTTTTCCTTCCGTAATTGTGCCAGTTTTGTCTAGAATTATTGAATTTACTTTATGCCCTAGTTCCAAACTTTCCGCATCTTTAATCAGGATGTTGTTCTCTGCACCTTTGCCAATTCCGACCATAATCGCAGTTGGGGTCGCCAATCCCAAAGCACAGGGGCAGGCAATTACCAATACGGCTATTGAAGTCAACAGGGCATGCGTGAAAGCATCATCGCCTCCCATAGACATCCATACAATAAATGTTACAATGGAAACCATCAACACTATTGGCACAAAAATACCGGCGATTTTATCCACCAATTTTTGCACAGGTGCTTTGCTTCCCTGGGCTTCCTGAACCATTTTGATGATTTGGGACAACAAGGTTTCTCCACCTACTTTTTCAGCAGTAAATTGGAAGCTCCCTTTTTGATTTACCGTGCCTGCAAACACCTTCTCGTCCTTTGTCTTCTCAACGGGAACAGGCTCTCCTGTAATCATACTTTCATCCACATACGAACTCCCTTTTGACACTTTTCCATCAACTGGGATTTTCTCTCCGGGACGCACCAAAATGGTCTGGCCAACTTGCACCGAAGAAATCGGGATTTCATTTTCCACACCGTTTTCAATAACCTTGAGTGTCTTGGGCTGGAGGCCCATCAGTTTTTTGATTGCCGATGATGTATTTGACTTTGCTTTTTCCTCCAATAGTTTCCCCAAAGAAATAAAGGTAATAATCACAGTAGCGGCCTCATAATAAACGTGAGGCTCGATACTACGACCCAACCAAAATTCAGGAAAAAATGTATTAAAGACACTGAACAAAAAGGCAATGCCGGTACTCAGGGCAACCAGTGTATCCATATTGGCCTTTCCGTGCTTGGCTTGTTTAAATGCATTGACAAAAAAACTCCGGCCAAACCAGAATAAAATAGGAATAGAGAACACTAAAGAAATCCATTTACCCGGAGTCCAATCCATAAAAAACATCCCGAGAATAAAGACTGGTAGGGTAAGAATGGCTGACCAAATAGTACGACTCTTTATATCTTGGTAATGCTCTTTCTGAAGTTCTCGTTGTATTTCTGAAGGGTCTTCTGCATCAATAATAATGTCATACCCTACTTGCCTTAAAGCATTTTGTAGTTGTTCTTCGCTAGTACCTTCGTCATAATCCACTAACACTGAACTACTGGCAAAGTTTACCTGAGCGTTGTTCACACCATCAGTATGCGATAGAACGGACTCAACACTACCAGCACAGGCGGCACAGGTCATACCTGTGACCGGGAACGATTTTTTTATTTCCTTTTTATGTTCTCTGGTTTTGGTTTCAAATATGCCAGTTGTCTCCATTTGTTACTCCTTTATACCGGACAAATTTCGGAATAGAATGTGGGTAAGCTGTTATGTTATTCTCTGAAAGAGTTGTAGAATTTTCATAAGAAACAAACTGCTATTCTGTATCAAGGGCCTCTTCCAAACTTGCCATTGTCTTTTTGAATTCCTCAACATCTTTGAAATAAGGTTGTCCTATCTCCAATGCTAGGCGATAGTAAGGCAAAATTATTTTTGGATAACTTTTTTTCTTAAAAGGATTCTCCTCCACATCCATTTTGGATTTACGGGCATCTCCAAATTTCAAAAGCAATTGCGTTGCACGAACTAGTTCATTGGTGTTGTTTCGCTCTTTGACCTTGTCAACCAAATTGAAGAATTCAATATTGTTCTTCGTAATATCATCTTTGCTTTCGAACCGTTGTAATTGCTCATCAATCTCAATATCCTCGATACGGTCAAAATACATATTGATATTATGTCCAGCCCAAAATCCATATTTTTCATCGAACCAGATACCCGAATCGTGCCATTTGCCATAAAACTGTACAGCATTTTTGATACGAAACCCTTTTAGGCCTTCTTCTGAACCTAGAATGGTTACTTCACAAGGGTTGGGGAATGCCCCTTGTACTTTTTTGTCCTTGGTGTAGGAATTGAAGTGATGCCAGTAAGCATCCTTAAATGCATCAAAAACACCTATAACGACCTCAAGTTTTGGGTAAAAGAATTCTTCAAGGTCGAAGGAACGTATTAAAACCCCATCTAAATTAATTGCCTCGGAATCATGCATTACGTATTGGCCCTCATCAATGGAATAAGCTGAATGGAAAAAGGTATTTCTGATTTCTTTAAAGTGATGCTTGTCATATAATTCGACCAATCCAGGCTTTCCCCCATCAACAAGCAATTCCAATAGAAAGTCCTGTTTTTCCCCTATTCCGAGTAACCTTTCATATTTTTTGGTTTTCCAAAACAAATAGGAAGAACCCTTAAAACCTAATTTTATACGGCATAGACTGCCGATGATATTATAGAAATCACTGTTTTCAAAAAAGGTAGAGTATAATAGCAAACCCATACGGGCTTTTTCCTTTCCTTCTAACTCGTTATAAAGTCCGCGATAAAATTCTAGGGCTTCAAACCACTCGTGCAAGTTAGAGTTCAAATTTGCGGAACTTATGCCACGGTAATTGATAAGTGTGAGGACGAGGTCGAATTCGTTGGCTTGCTCTGCTTCGATGAACAAATTCTTAATGTCTTGTACTGCTTGTTCCATAGGCTTGGCTTTGGTTGACTTGTCCTTTAAATATCATCCAGCGATTTTCGATTCTTGACCACACTTTTTTTGAACTGTGTCGGGGTCATACCCGTGACTTTTTTGAATTGGTTGCTCAAATAAGCAACGCTGCTATAGTCCAATTGATAGGCTATTTCTTTGAGGCTTAGTTCGTCATAGACGAGCAACTCTTTGACCTTCTCAATCTTTTGGTAGATGATATACTGCTCAAAGGTGATGCTTTCAACCGAGGAAAAAAGTGAGCTTAAATACTTGTAATTTAAATTCAACCTGCCCGGTATGTATTCGGGCCAATTAATCCCCTCCAATGAGTTGGAATGATGAACTTCATCTATGACCAGGTTTTTCATCCGCTCGATGAGTTGACCCTTACGATCATTGACAATTGAAAAACCGATGGCTTCCAACTCGTTCTTTAGAAGCAGCTTCGTTTTATCACTAATGGGATTTTCAGTCTCAATTTCTCCTAATTTAACCGAGTTGTATGGAATTTCCATTTTGGCTAAAATGTCCTGTACTGCGCTCACACAGCGAGGGCAGACCATATTTTTGATATGGACAATATTTTTCATGGTTTTTCTATTTAAGAACTATTTTTTTGTTCATTAAGAAAGTGCTTCGAGGATAATTAACACAAACGCTACCAAAAATAGAATCAAAATTGAAAGTGCGGCGTATATTCTTTCTTTCTTGGTTACCTTATTAATATTACCTTCCCTCTCCTTCTTCCTCCTATTTCGTCGATTTTGACTCATTTTTTTATTTCTTTTATTAGAAAAGTTAGTCTAATGCGCTACCTTACTTCTTTTATTCATTTTTCTAATTGTTGGGGATGATATGTACCAAAGCGTAAATCCGCTTAAAACGGTTATTAGCCCTAATAGTGAAAACACCCTTAAAACTATTGTATTGAAATTGTCTCTTCCTTGATAGTCCATAGTATGGGTCATCCACAAAAAATCAAACCAACGCCAATTGCGGTGCCGAAGGGTTTGAAACGAACCATCTTTAACTGATACATATGATTTAATATTTATTTGGGAATCGTATGAAATAACATAGACAGGCAGTGGTCTTCCACGATATTCATGATGATTTCCAACCTCCGCAATCTTCTCAATATTTTTTACTTTCAGTTCTGGCAGCATATTTAGCCCTGCTACTGCTAAAGCTTCTTTTTCCGATACCTCTTCTTTTATTTTCCCTGTTTTGGCGTTTACAAGGGTTTCTTTGTTTATCCAGTAGTACGGATTCCCAGCAATGTTTCGTAATTCAAGAGAAGTGATTTTCTCATTGTCCTTAAAAATCGAAGGACTTACTAAGTCGTTAAAAATGGTTGGTTTAACTGCCTGGTTTTTGAATTGGTCTCCGTGTATTTCATCAATATCAGTCCAGCTGAAATACACTCCGCTAATAGTCCACATAAGAAACTGAATCCCTAAAAATATACCTAGATAACGATGGGCCTTTCTAATTTTTATCGCTGTTTGTCTTTTTATCATCTTTTATCGGCTAGTTTCAATTATTTGATTATTTATTAAGGGTGATGATCCATATGAATTATTGGTTTTCCAAAGGTTTCCTTGAACTTTTATAATTGACCTTAAGTTTAACAATGACCTGTTGAAAATTGCGGTATACATGATTGCCTAAAGCAATCCAAATAACATTATTGTCAATTCCATTTCATATTTAAATTATTTCTAAACTTGGTTTTCTGCCTTTATAAAAGCAATAACTTCCAATTTTAGTATTTATATAACTCAATTCTGCAACATCCTCAAATCCCATTTCTGTCATGTAATTCGGTATAAGTCCTCTTACATTATCGGTAGTTGTTTCAAATCCATCAAGAATTTGAACTGCATAAAATAGTATTCGCATTAGTATGGATTTGGACTTTCCCCAGTCACCAATTATAAGTACGCCATTTGGCTTTAAGACTCTACGGATTTCTTTTAAGGAAGACAACTTTGCTTCCTTATCAAGCTGATGGAATACCAAAGAACTAAATACTTTATCAAACCTTTCATCATCATATGGAAAACCCTGTCCATCGTATAAATCGAGCTTAATCTCTATTCCTAATTCCATAAATTTCTTTTCTGAAATGTGTTTAACCTTTGGATCAATATCCAACCCTGTGTAGTTGGAGTTTTTATTTCGTTTGATCGCCATAATTAAATTTTGTCCAGTACCAAATCCAAATTCAAGAATTTGTTCTTTACCTCTTGGATCTAAGTAATCTATTAATCTATTTCTAAATTTCCTTTCTGGCATTGTAATTTTTATGGCTAAGTCATAAAAACTTAGTAAACCAGTTGTATCCCAGGGCAGGTATAAATTGCTTATCCTTATTTTTCACTATACTGATCTCTTTGAGATTGGATTTCTTTCTTTTAAAAATTATTAGCTTATTATCCGTAAAATAAGCGACCCAATAATTAATATCGTGATACCCAAATAAAGTAGACAACCTAACCAATATATTATTTTCGATTCTTTCTTTTTCCTATATTTTCCACGACGATTTTTCACATCCTTAAATTTAATTGTGCCTGTAAAGGGAAGGGCATTAAACACTAACCATTCACTAAATATTCCCTTCCCAAAACAGGACTTAACTCTCAATAATATTTCTAAATGATATAAAATTTAAATACTTAATCAACTAATACATAATCCCACCAAGCTATTTAGATCTGGCTTCCTTCGATTACTCATTTTTGCAATATTCCTAACTACCAGAAAGAGTCAACCACGGTAAAAAGGTAAATTGAATGACAGGTGATATGTGTACACTTATTGATGGTGACATAAAGGTATCAGTGTAGGTAGTGGCACCCCCATTCATAAGGTATAAACCCCTTAATATTGCTCCTAATTTTCCTACCAAAATCAATATTCTTGAAAATCACGTGCATGAGACTATAACCTGAAAAGGGAAGGAATTAACTAACCACTAATGACTCTCCCTCCCCTAACAGG
>CAZHJO010000134.1:0-7264 GCA_964532755.1 uncultured Maribacter sp.
TCTGCCAGGTTCTTTGGTCAAGATATTACACCCTATTGCGAGGATGTAGAACATGCCTTGGAACTTTTTGCTAACTTTAAACCAGCGTCACCTTTTCATCCAAATTGGGGAAAGGAAAGAGCGGAAGAAATAGTTAAGAATTGTAAATAATAACATTTAACGAATGACAAGTTTTTTTAAGCATTTGATAAGAGCAATTCTAATAGGTACGGTAATCTATTTCATTATTCTTGCCATTTATTTCTTTATGGGCAGGTTCGATGAAGGTTTCGATTATCAAATTGCATGGACCCAGTATTATAAGAATATGATATTCGCATTGATTCTTTATTTGGTAAATGCCTATTGGATTAATTATCTTATTATCACCTACAAGGAACACTTGTTTACGTTAAAAAGATTTGCAATTGGTATTTCGGGGAATATTCTAGTTTCAATATTGGGGATTTTTCTTTCGCGCATTGTTCTTGTCGTAGTATTGGAAAAAATGCCGCTAATCGAGTTTCTAACCAATGAGAAGCCAGGCTATTACCAATCTTCCTTGATTATTGCCGTATGTATTTCACTTATTTTTTATGCAATTTGGTATTATAAATATAGACAGGAGACTAAGGTCAAGGAGCAAAAGATAATTGCGGGTACGGCCTCTGCCAAGTTCGATGCCCTCAAGAATCAATTGGATCCCCATTTTCTCTTTAATAGTTTGAACGTTTTGACCAGTTTAATCGAGGAAGACCCGCATCAGGCACAGAAGTTTACAACTTCTTTATCAAAGGTGTATAGATACGTGCTGGAACAGAAAAACAAAGACCTGGTGTCAGTTGATGAGGAGTTTCAATTTGCAAAGACCTATGTAAAGCTTTTAAAGATGCGCTTTGAAGATAGTATCGATTTAGAGATACCTGAATTTAGCAGCAACCCTGATGCTAAGATTGTCCCCCTGTCACTGCAATTATTGCTTGAAAATGCAGTGAAGCATAATGTAGTGACCTCATCTAAACCCTTACATATCAAAGTTTTTGAAAAGGGAGGGATGTTGATGGTCCAAAATAACCTTCAGGCTAAACAGGTAGTGAAAAAAAGTAGTGGTGTAGGCCTTCAGAATATTAAACAACGCTACGGAATATTAACAGATAGGCATGTGGAGATTATAAAGTCAGAGAAGGAATTCACGGTACGGCTGCCCTTGCTAACAAAACAAATATCAGTAATGGAAACACAGCAAACATTTATAGATGATAAACGCTATGAAAAAGCTAAAGAGCATGTAGAAAAGCTAAAAGGATTTTATGGCAATCTCACGGCCTATTGTATCGTAATACCCTGTCTTGTCTTTCTTAATTACAATACCACCAGTTTTCCTTGGGTCATTTTCCCGACAATTGGATGGGGTTTCGGTGTTACAGTTCATGGTATGGAGGTCTTCGGCTATAATCCACTTTGGGGCAAGCGATGGGAAGAACGCAAGATCAGGAAGTTTATGGATGAAGATCAGTTCTAATTGAACAATCCATCCTCTAAATTTGACAATTGGGTAATGAACATTTAGAAAAGGGATGACAACACTATACTTTTGAAGTAATAATCAAATAGAAATTCGAAAAAAACCAACAATAAAATGGAAACTTCAGAAAAAGAAAGAAAGTATTTTAGAGCAAAAGACAGAGTGGAATGTATTAAGAAATTCTATACGAACTTAACATCATATATATTCTTTATTGCATTCCTAGCGGGATTAAATTATTGGATAGACGAATGGCGATACCCTTGGTTCCTTTGGGCAGCTTTCGGATGGGGAATAGGATTGGTGTTTCACGCATTAAAGGTATTTGACCTAAACCCGTTTTTTGGAAGAAACTGGGAAGAGCGTAAGATCAAGGAATATATGCAGGACGATGAAAAACAAAGAAGATGGAAATAATGAACGGCAACAATAAAAACAAATTAAAAAGAGCTAAAAAGCGAGTTGAGGAATTAAAGGGGTTTTATACTCATTTGACCATTTATATTGCCGTAAATACCTTTATCTCAACAATGAAGATAGTTCGCGGCATCGGGGACGGCGAGAGTTTCAATGAAGCCTTTTTCGATTTCGGAACCTTTGCCGTATGGTTTTTTTGGGGTATAGGTATATTTTTTCATGGAGTAAAAGTTTTTTCATATAATCCTATTTTTGGAAAAAACTGGGAAGAAAGACAAATTCAGAAATATATGGATAAGGACAAAGACGAAGCTGAAAAATATAGATAATGGAGGATAACACAAACAGCGTAATGCAGTTAAAGAAAGCTGAAAAGAGACTGGAACGGGTTAAGAACTTCTACAGGCATTTTATTGTATATATCGCAATCAATATCGTACTTTTTGGAGCTTTTATCACTTTGTACAATCAGATGGGCTGGCAAGACGTTGATGATCAGAATTTTCAATATTGGTACGGGATTAATTTAATTAGTACGCCCCTAATATGGGGGGTGGGTCTATTGATACATGGGCTTGTGGTATTCAATGCTTTTAAATTTAGCCTAAAAAGGCTTAAACCTGAATTCTTGAAGAAATGGGAAGAAAGACAGATTCAGAAATACCTGGATAACGAGGATTAATTTTAGTATTTAACAAAAATCAATCAGGATTAGATGAACGTAATAATCATAGAAGACGAAAAACCATCGGCAAGGAGACTAAATCGATTATTGTCAGAATTGAAAGTTGAGGTGTCCACCATGTTACACTCCGTTGAAGAATCAATTACCTGGTTTGAGGAGAATGAACATCCGGACTTGATTTTTTTGGATATACAACTATCTGACGGACTCTCATTTGAGATTTTTGATGCAGTGGATGTGCAAAGCTCAATAATTTTCACAACCGCCTATGATGAATATGCGCTGCAAGCATTCAAATTGAACAGCATTGATTATTTGCTCAAACCAATTGATGATGAGGAATTGGAAATTGCTGTAAGGAAATTCAAAGCTCTTAAACCTGTTACGCAAAAATTGTCATTGGATTTTGATGACATTAAAAAATTATTGGTAAATCCGATTGAAAGAGAATACAAAAAAAGATTTACGACTAGAGTAGGGCAGCACTTAAAGATTATCAATGCTGATGAGGTCGAATGTTTTTATAGTGAAAATAAAGGTACCTATGCAGCGACTTCCGAAGGTCGAAATTATTTGTTGGATACTACACTTGAAAATTTGGAAGCTGAGTTGGAACCTAAAATATTCTTCCGGGTTAGTAGAAAATTTTACGTGAATATCAACCATATCCAAGACATAATTTCTTATACAAATTCACGTCTGAAAATCAAATTAAATCGCTATATTGAGCAAGAAATCATCGTTAGTAGGGAACGAGTACGTGATTTTAAGTTATGGTTAGAGTAAAGACAATTAAAATATTGATAAACAGGATATTAAGGGTAATTATAGATATTTCTTATAGTAGCAAATTTATAAGAAATTACTTACTTTTTTCTACACGATTGTCATCAAAGGAGGATGGTAGTAATTTTGGAATCAACTTAATGAAAATAGGCAATAAAACTGCTCCACCAGGTAGCATGAATATTGCCAATGAAGGAATGCTCTTAAAAATATCCAATAACTGACTTTGAACTTTTTTCTTCTCTGTTTGACTCAGATCCTTGACGGTTGATTTAGAAATCAACGCTACCAATTCCTTACTGTCCGAAAGTTCTTTTTGTAGCCTTTTACTATTCCGGATAATCAATTTTTTAACAACTTTCGACATGCTTTCATAGAACTTGTAAGCCAGGTTATGATCTTTTAAGAAAGGAATTATCTTTGAATTTTTCTCAAAAAAAGATGCAATTTCTTCTAAGGCCCTGGAAATTTCCTTTTCATTAAATCCTAAATCCTTGCCAATTCCATGGATGTATTGGGATTCTAAATAGTTAACAGTTTGGTCTTCCCAAATGGTCAATGAGGCAATATCCAAAAAATAGTGATTCTCATTGGGTGAGGAATTGTTTAGGATTTTTGCCCTATAACTTCCATCATAGGTTTGTTTATTACTGTCTATATAGGTTAAAGAAGCTTCGAATAAATGGGCTAACTTATCATCTTTTTTATTTTTCTCTTTGGAATTCAGCGAATGATAAATGATGTTCATAGCGATGAACTCCAGGTTTTCCGCATATTCTTTTATGGCGTCACCATTCCCTAAATATCTTTTAAATGCGAGTACATCAATATATAAGAGTGAGTTCGTAATTATGCTATTAAAGGTTTTGCTGATTACATTATCCTCAAGGTAAACCCTTGAATCCAATAGCTTTTCCAACTGATCAGATGTTTTTGATCCGGTAAATAATTTGCTTAGAAATGATATCTGGTTAAAACCTAAATCCTGGTAAAACAGAAATACCTTATTCAAAAACGCGTCAAAGTCCGGGTTCTTTTCTACGAATCTAAAAGTAAAATACAGCGCCGCCAGTAAATTAATTTTGGCTTTTTCATCTTCAGACAACTTGTGCTCAGGTGTAATGAACCTTGGAATCTTTAGATTAATGCCATATACGAAGCCCGTCTTCTTTAGACCACCATATAGGTCAGTGAAGTCGGCGTAGCTGTCAACTTGGTCTTTTACCAAATAACCAAATTTATCGATCCAACCAGAGGATGAAGGGTTCATGTGCTAGCGATTAAGAGCATCAAATTAAAGCAAATTATAGGACTTTTCGCAGATGGCTTCCGCTTTTTACGATTTGTATTTAATTTTTGTTGGGTGAAAATGCTTAGCAGCAATAAAACGATTTATCAAGTATTATGATTATTCAGGGTCAATGCATAGCTATTGAGATAAAAAAACTATAACAATTTTCGTATTATGACCGGCAGTAATAGTAAATCCAGTGCCAGCGCAACCAATAGGGTGAAACTTATTAATAGTCCAACAGTAATGCTAGGTTGATGGATTGAAAAAAGCATCACCATAAAGCCAAAAACCAGGATTATTGTGGTAATTACAAGGGCTTTCCCGGTTTCCTGGAATGTTTTCTCTAGGGATTCCTCTTGATTTAATCCACTGGACCTACATTGTTTAAACCTGCTTAAGAAGTGAATGGTGTCATCAACGGCTATTCCAAAAACAATAGCGAAAACAATTGATATCGATGCCTCCAAGGGAATAGTCAAAAAACCTAGTAAGGCACCTGCAAATAATAATGACAGTAGATTAGGGACCAAAGCAATTAGTAGTAATTTAATATTCTTAAATAGAACAACCATTAATAAACCAACGACGATTGAGGCGATAACCAATCCCTCCAATAGACTTTCCCTTACATACATTGAATTTTTATCTAATAACAACCCTTTTCCTGTGAGTTTAAAGTTTACCAATGTGGTATCCGTTTTATTTTTGAAAAATGAATTAAACTGATCATAAATCCTTAATAGACTGTCGGTTCCAACATCCAGTACGGTTGCTGTTATCCTCCCTTTTGTTTCCGTGGAATCAACAAATCTTGCAAATTGTCTTCTGGCCAATTTTTTAGCTTCGAGTTTGTACTTTTCATATGTTTTTTCATCTTTAGGAACTGCATAGTATTCCTGTTTATTCAAATGATGGGCTTTGTTGATAAATTTGAGCAAAGTAAGCATCGATTGAACATTACCAATAGATTCATTGGAGTTTAGTAGCTCTTCTATTTTTTCTATTTCGTTTGCAACCAATATATCCGTTACTTTCCTGTTCTCTCTGGCAAGAACGGCAATTTCCAAAGGTCTAAACCCAACATAATTTTCTTGGAAGAATTTAAAGTCCGTGGCAATCTGACTGCCTTTCGGAAGGCTTTCTTTAAATTGATAATTTGTATTGATATTCGTAACCCCTAGTGTGCAACAAACAACAAAAATAAGACTTCCTAAAAGTATTGTTTTGGAGTTTCGCCGGGTAAATTCGTTTATTAGGGATAAATTCTTTGGCAAAGTAATGAGCGCATCATTTTTTGGTAATAGGTATTTCCTTTCCACGGTAATCAACAATGAACTGGTGAGCGTAATTACAGTGATATAAGCGACCATGACACCTATGGCCGAATTGAGACCAAAGGCGCTAATGTTTGTTGATTTTGAAGTTAGAAGTGAAGCAAAACCCACTGCTGTGGTTACTGATGTCAATAAGGTAGATACACCGACCTCTTTTAAAGTAATGGTCATGGCTATGCGTTTTTCAAGTCCTTTTCGCAATTCACCCAAATATCGATCCATAATGTGAATTACATCAGAGGTCCCTACGATTAGCATCAAAACTGGATAAAAGGCGGCCATTACATTGAGTTCCTTTCCCAGTAGGGATAGCAAGCCAAAGAATAAAAGAAGGGCCGTGACAATTGAAAAAAGGGATATTAAAACAATGGCAAATCGTTTGTAGACCAAAAGCAGTACGAAGAATACCAATAGCGTTGATACAAAAGTTGTCACTAAAACCTCTCTTTTTTGCATTTCCACTATGGCTTTGTAAAACGAGGATCTACCCAAAAGATGGTACTCTTCAAGATTGTTGTCGTTTAATAATCGCTGTACTTCATCGATTAACTCCAAGGACTGTTCATAATTTAATTCATCTTTGGTTTCCAAGGCAACCACCAGTGAAGTAGCATCCTTATCAATAAGGGAATTAAGGAAAATTCCGTCCTGTTTGAGTTTCTTCCAATCTTTCTCATATTTTGAACTATCATTCCAGTGAATTATAGGTAATCTGGAATATCCAAAAGAATTTTTTACTGGATAGAATAACGTAGTTAGCGATTTGCTTTCTTTGATATTGGGCAAATTTTTACTTTGCAAAGAGAATTGATGAAAGTCGGTAAGAAACTGTTTTTCGAAAATTGTATTTTCATTCTTCACGGCGATAAGGAGAAAACTATCGTCAGCTCCAAATACTTTCATAAAATCAGTGTAAAAAATAATATCCTCGTCCCCCTGTGGAAAAAATTGGTTAAAATCAAAAGAGAACCTTAGGTCGCCTAATAAAAATGCCGAAATGAATCCTAAAACGAGAAATAAGGAGATAATTATCTTTTTGGCTGCCAATATTTTACTCATAAAAGGCTTAAAGTGTTTTTAGCGCAGATTCTTATTCTTGCATCCTACAATTTATAGATCACTAACCGTTCACACCACATAAACTAAAGAACAGTATTTCAATATCAAAAACGAGATCTGTAATATTCATGACCTGGCAAGAGCTACATCGTACTTAATAAGGCGGGCAACAAACAAATTAGACC
>CAZHJO010000135.1:0-7194 GCA_964532755.1 uncultured Maribacter sp.
TACGTCGGGCCCGTTATCATCATCGCTTGAACATGACAGTACAATTGTTGTCATGAGAATTAAACTCATAAATTTTAAAATTCCGTTTTTTGTTTTCATCATTAGAGGTATTAAGGTTATCAAAAATGTTTAACATTATCTACAAAAAGATGAACAAATATATATAAGGTTGCGTTTTGTTTAATGATAATTATAAAAAGTTTAACAAAAAATGTTTCCAGGAAGTTTGGTTCGTCAGCGATTATAGGGTAACAAAACCTAATTTTGTACTTTTGTAAACTCGTTGGATAAGGATGAAAAAAGTTGTTATAGGATTGTCTGGTGGTGTTGATTCAAGCGTGGCTGCATATCTTCTAAAAGAGCAAGGCTATGATGTCATTGGTCTTTTCATGAAGAATTGGCACGATGATTCCGTGACCATTTCGGAAGAATGTCCTTGGCTAGAGGACAGTAACGATGCATTGATTGTGGCCGAAAAATTGGGCATTCCGTTTCAGACGGTCGATTTAAGTACGGAATATAAGGAACGCATTGTTGACTACATGTTCAATGAGTATGAAAAAGGTAGAACTCCAAATCCTGATGTTCTTTGTAATCGCGAAATAAAATTCGATGTTTTCTTAAAGATAGCCATACAATTAGGTGCTGATTATGTCGCTACCGGACATTATTGCAGAAAGGGAACTCTTTTTACTGATGATGGAAAGGAGACCTTTCGACTTTTACGTGGTGTTGATAAAAATAAGGATCAATCGTATTTCTTATGTCAGCTCTCGCAGGAGCAATTGTCAAAAACGCTTTTTCCCATCGGAGAATTGACCAAACCCGAGGTTCGTAAAATCGCATCTGAAAATGATTTGATTACCGCCGATAAAAAAGATTCCCAGGGACTTTGCTTTATTGGAAAGGTACGTTTGCCTGAATTTCTACAACAGAAACTTAAACCCAAAAAAGGGGTTATTGTTGAAGTGGCGTCCAATATAGAGCAGTACCAAAGACAATTGCCAAGTTTTGAAAACAAACAAGAGGAGTTGGCCTATCTTTCTGAGAAACACCATTATGACATAGCCGATGGAAAAGTCGTGGGCGAACATCAGGGAGCCCATTATTTTACGAAAGGGCAGCGAAAAGGATTGGACGTAGGTGGCACCAAGGAACCTTTATTCGTAATAGATACAGATGTAAATGAAAATGTCATTTACACGGGTCAAGGTAAATCGCATCCAGGATTGTATCGCAGGACTTTATTTGTGACCAATGGTGAATTACATTGGATACGCACCGATTTGGCGCTCCAAGCAGATGAAACTATGGAGGTAATGGCAAGAATACGTTATCGACAACCCCTTCAAAAGGCAACCTTATATAAGATTGATAGTGGTCTTTATGTCGATTTTGAAGAAAAACAATCTGCTATAACCGAAGGCCAATTTGTGGCTTGGTATATCGATGATGAATTGGTAGGTTCCGGGGTTATTTCATAATTAAAACTGTCTCCTCAAGTGTACCGGCCTTCCAGCAGGTAGAGGCGAGAGGCTCAAACAGACTTATTACATATGCCAAACAGAATTACAACGCTTTTCGGAACACAATATCCAATAATCCAAGCCGGAATGATTTGGGCCAGTGGTTGGCGTTTGGCATCGGCTGTTTCAAATGCAGGAGGATTGGGTCTTATCGGAGCTGGGAGTATGTACCCGGAAGTACTTCGCGAGCACATTCAAAAATGCCAACGGGCAACAGACAAGCCCTTTGGGGTCAATGTACCTATGATATATCCAGATATTGATAAAATAATGGATATCATTATTGAGCTAGGGGTTAAAATTGTTTTCACTTCAGCGGGTAATCCAAAAACTTGGACATCACATTTAAAACAGCATGGCATTACCGTTGTTCATGTAGTTAGTAGTGTTAAATTTGCTCTCAAAGCTGAGGAAGCCGGGGTAGATGCTATCGTCGCTGAAGGATTCGAAGCTGGAGGCCATAATGGAAGGGATGAGACCACCACCCTGACATTAATTCCTTTGGTAAAGGAAAGGATCAGTATTCCTTTGATTGGGGCAGGTGGTATTGCCACTGGTAAGTCTATGTTGGCCGTCATGGTCTTAGGTGCTGACGGGGTGCAAGTGGGAAGTCGTTTTGTATCAAGTGATGAGGCTTCTTCACATGAGCTGTTCAAAAAGAAGGTTGTCGAAGCCGGTGAAGGGGATACCCATTTAACACTGAAGGAATTGGCTCCTGTTCGGCTGATCAAGAACAAATTTTACAACGACGTACAACAGGCTTATGAAAATGGGGCATCGATAGAACAATTGAAAGAACTATTGGGCCGTGCCCGAGCGAAACGAGGTATGTTCGAAGGCGATATGGAAGAGGGCGAACTGGAAATTGGTCAAGTGGCTGCGCTTATACATGATATTAAGCCGGCATCACGGATTGTTTCTGAAATGATCCAGGAATTTGAAGAAGCCAAAGCCAGTATTTCAGAACTATAAAAGTGATACCCAATTATAACTTAAACATCATATACCTCATGGGATACCAGGAGTTTATCCGCATTTTCCAATCGTGGTAACTTTCTATGGCTTTTACTTTGGAAGCGCTGCATTCTTCTTAATATTTTGTCCAACATTTTCACTGCCCTTTGAATATAGTACCCTTTGTTCAGCATAACACATTCAGCCTGTTGGGCTAAGGCTGCATCGGTAATTTCGGCGCGTGAAGGTGTTCCCTTTTTGGCTAGATTCTCTAGCACTTGTGTTGCCCAAATATTCGGTATATGGGCAGCGGCGCAGAGGCGCATAATTTCTTGTTGAATCGTCGCGAAGTTCTTCCAGCCGGTCTCAATAGCTAGATCACCTCTGGCTGTCATTACTCCTATGGGGTATGAGCGCATGGCCGTTAACAGAATTGATGGTAAGTTTGAAAAGCCTTTTTGGGTTTCAATTTTAAGGATAACCCCAATTTTTGCATCCAGTTCATTCAATTCCTCATAAAGATCTAGAATATCCTCTTTAGAATTCACGAATGAAAAATTAACGGCATCGGCGTGTTGGGCAACGAACTTGATGTCTTCCTTATCCTTTTCAGTCAATCCGCTTACTCGCAAATTGCTTTTGGGAAGATTAATGCCCTTGTCAGCTTTTAATTTACTGCCCTTATCCTTCGCATGGGTAATATTGATAAGCATTTCTGAAGGTGAAATATCCTGAATGATTCCTTCTATTTTCCCATCATCAAAATATATGGGCTCCCCAACTTTAACATCTTCAAAAACTTGGGGTAGGGTACATGAAACATGTGCCATTTTTGTTAGAGTGCCATTTTCATCGTAGAAAGCCGATTCCCCTGGAATGGATTCTTTGTCGAGTCTTAATTGCTCGCCCGAATGCAATATGACAAATTGCTCCTTTGGCAAAAGCTCGCCTACGCGGGCCGCCTTATGTCCCTTTTTAGACTTCTTTTTATGTAAAACCAGTTCTATTCCCGTTTCAACGTATGCAGAATCTGAACATAAACCAATTCTGGCCTTCCCATCTCTACCCTCTAATTTGATCTTGCAATTTTTGCCTCTGGAATCAACAAACCTAAGTCTATCTCCTTTCTTTAATTTTGAAAATAACTTTGGATCCACCGGAATGTGAACCTTATAATCTGAATTTGGTGGAGGAGGAATGTCGGGAGCTGCAATCCATATTTTTGATGGATTGACTACTCTGCCCAAATCATCTCTTTTGGGTGTGATATGAATAACCTTTGGACCTTCAATCATTGGTCCTGTTCTAAGTTTAGGCCCGGAGAGGTCCATGGTAATCCTACATTTTTTTCGTTGTTTATTACTTGCCGTCCTTACATTATGTATCATTTTTTGCCATTCCTCTGGGGTATCATGGGCACAATTGATTCTTGCACAGTTCATTCCATTGGCTAATAATTTGCGAATAAAACCCATATCTTCAGCTGCAGTATTGGGCAGGGTGACCATAATTCGGGTAAATCGTTTCTTTGATTTATATCCAAAAAGTAATTTGGTGTTCTTCTTTAGTAGCTTTTTACCTTTTTCAATGCTGAGAACACCATGTACGGGAATGGTTTCTTTTTCATTCAATAAGCTATTGATCAATCGTTTTAGATTGAGAATGCCTTTCATTACGTGGCCTTCTGCATCCGATAAGCCTGGGAAGCCCAATTGCGTAAGCTCTTCCTCAAAATCATCGATTTCAAAATTTCGTATTGCCAAATAATGAATGAGGTTTTTTGCACTTTTTCTATAGATTGGATGCACTAATTCCAATTCCGTAGCGTACTGGGATTCCATATCTTTGACCTTGTCCAATATGCTATCCAATCGCTGGTCAAGGGCCCTGATTCTTTGATCTCTATTTTTCATAAATGGCGTTTATAAAGATGGTTGCTGAAAGGGATTTTCAACTCATTTAAGCCTTATAAAGTTAAGGCATAAATAACACATTCATGGAGCTTTATTCGATGAATTATTTAATTTTTTGGTAATTTATTATTCCTTTAGATTAGAAAGGTATTCTACTAGATCACGAAGTTCTCTTTTCGTGATTAATCGCCCCATGGCAGGCATGGCAGAAATTCCATTTTCACGTTTTTCAATTCGGGATTTGGCAATTTCCAGGGGTTCTGCATCTGATGTTCTTAGCATGATTTCATCCTTGGTTTCCGCTTCCAAAATTCCGCGTACCACTTGGCCGTCCTTTAATGTAAGGGTTACATTGCCATATCCTGGAGCTAGCCTAGCACTTGGTTCTATAAGCGATTCCAAAAGCTGCTCGCGGGTCAAGATATCGGCTATGTTGTCCAAAGGTGGGCCTACCTTACCACCGGCGCCATCAACAGCATGGCAACGAACGCACTGTGCAGTTGGGTTGCTATTGAATACTGTCTTACCGGGCCACCATTCGCCTCCGTATAAAGTTTCATTATAGGAATCTACCGTATGACCACTACTTTTCAATTTATCTAAATTGGCAATGAGTGATTCTGATTTAGTTGCCTCAACGGCCTCAATTAAATCAAGGATTACGCCCTGATCTAAGTGATTGTTGTTGCCCTGTAGAATTAACTTTTGTAGTGTGCTTTCACTTTTTTCCAAAGGGAGTTCCCCTAAAACATGTAACAATTTTTGCTGTTCCCGAATTGAACCTGATCTAAAGATCGGATCGACAATACTAGGTAATGTTTTCTTTGAAATTTCCATTTGGCCTATAAGTCCAACCGCAACGGTCCTCACATTTTGTTCTTTATCACGCATCCCCAACTGCATTGCAGTTTCAATATTGCCGTAATTTAGATGGCCCAAAGCTTCTAATGCAGCAGACCTGACAGCCTTGGATTTATGTGTGCGCAGAAGTGTGAACAACGCATTATTGTAGGATTGAATATTCAGCGCGTTAAGGGTTTTGGTAATACCAACAAGGATTTCGGAATCACTCTCCCTTAGAAAACCTGGGATTTCCTTTTCAATTTTGGATTTGACAATACTGGGGTCTCTTTTAGTTTTACCGCGAAAGCGGCCGTCAACCCTATCCAAAATCGATGGCTCGGCCCATGAACCCAAAGCTGCCAAGGCTTCCCCTCTCAGGTTACTGGCGACATCGGAACGTTTGGCAAATGCAATGAGATTGTCCAACTCCGTTTCACCACCAACCCGTAATGCGGCATTTATGGCCCTCCGCAACAATGGTTCAGATGTGTATCTTTCTTCGGTCAAGGTGTTTGCCAATGCCGGTAGCGCTGTCTTAATCGACCAATCATCGTTGATTGCACGCGCTGCTTCGGTAACAATATATTCATCTTCATCCTGTAAAAATGAAGCTACTTTCGCGTCTTGCATTCTTCGTAAAACCAAAACTGCCGCTATGCGTAAGCTCCTAATCGGGTTGTTGACCAAGAGCGCAATAGGTTCTGACTTTCCTATTCGCGATAGTGCCAAAACAGCCGCATGTCTTATATAAACATCCTTATCGGCATTTCTTACAATTAAATCCAAAAGTGGTTGTATTGCCTCCTCATGCTTTAATCTGCCCAAAGCTTGGGCTGCAAAAAACGATACCCTTGCATTTTCATTTTGTAAAAGCGGTATTAGGATTTTACCGGCCTTGGCATATTTTACATCGCCCAGCACTTTCGCCGCTTGCGCTATTATTTCCGGGTCACTATCTGTTAGCAATGCCACTAAGGGTTCTGCCTTGTCCAAATTTGTACCTGCGATCTGGCCTATTCCCCAAATGGCATGTATCCTGGCAAATTGATCCTGCTCTTCAGTGATTACTTTTTTCATGGCCCTATACCCCCAAAATGTACGACTAGCCAATTCGAACTGCGCCTTTTTGCGAATGCGCATGTCGGGGTATCTTAACAAGGTTACCAAATCAGTAGTCGATTCATTTTCATAATCGAGTGTCATGAGGCGTTGGGTTTCCTTTCGCTCAACCTCCAGGTCGTTCTTGTCTTGGGTCACGTCTATCTTCCAGACTCGACCGTAATTTTTAGTTCCCCACCCTGTTATCCAATCTGAAAAATAGAGGGCACCATCAGGTCCAAATCGGAGTCCAGTTGGTAGCACGCCACTCATCATATCTTGGTCTGTTCCCAAGGCAAAAGTTGCGCCATTGGGTTTAAGGTCAAAAGACCAGATATGCGACCGACCTGGATCGCCGACAAACTCCACCAAAAAAAACTTGTTCAACCATTCTTTTCCCAATCCGGTTCCAGGATTGAATGCCATTCCTGTAGGACCATTGTGGAAATTGACAATGGGGGGAATAATATAGGCAGCTTGCCCTTCCCAACGGGGCATAAATAGTTTTTCATCCATCCAGACCTTATATCCATTATTTTTAGGATCGGTATATTTACCATACTGCCAATTAGCGCGCCACCCGGCATCGGAGCCCTCAACGATATGGACCAAGCGTTCACTTTCACCACGGTGGTCGCCATCATTGTCCGATGAAATAATATTCCCATAGGCATCAAAAACAAATTCATGGGTATTTCTTAGACCCCTGGCGAACACTTCAAAGTCGCTTCCGTCCGGATTACATCTTACAATTACCCCTTGGTTTGGATAATGATGCTTCTCCCCGTTAAGTGTTGTTAAACTTGCGCCAATATCACCTATGCCCCAATATATCTTTCCGTCAGGACCTTCAATGGCCC